>JBPEXE010000016.1:0-2260 GCA_052031955.1 Saccharimonadales bacterium (SeqCode) | reverse complement strand
TTATGTACAATAAACATAAGCATATGAATTACATCGCAATCCTTGGCAGACAGCATCAACTTGGTCTAGCGGAGCTGGAATCGCTCTACGGACCCGCTTCAGCGACGCCTATTAATCAGTTCGCATGTTTCGTTAATTGCGAGGTCGATTTTGCCCGACTCGGCTCGGTGGTAAAAGTTATCGAACACATTGAAACCCTAACGTCATACAACCTTGAACAGGCAATTGAAAGCGCCCTGCCCTACATCGTTGAAAAGCGTAGTCATCGTCAGGGTAAACTACAGCTCGGTATCAGTGTGTATGGCAACCGCGTTTCCCCAAATCGCATCAATCGCGCCGCCCTATTTCTCAAAAAGAAGCTGCGGTCCAAGGGCTTATCGGTTAGACTCGTACCCAACCGCCAGCCCGAGCTCAATGCTGCACAAATCTTGAATAACAAGCTGACAAAAGAGAATGGCATCGAGCTCAATGTTATAGTTGACGGCAATCAAACACACTTGGGACGCACGATTGATGTGCAAGATATTGATGCCTACGCCAAACGTGATCGTGAAAAGCCGGTGCGCGACCCGTTAGTCGGCATGCTACCGCCAAAATTAGCCCAGACGCTCATCAATCTTGCCAATACTCAACCGGGTAACAACCTGCTAGACCCATTTTGTGGAACCGGCACCGTGCTGATGGAAGCACACCTTATGGGAATCAATGCCTATGGCAGCGATATCTCACCCGAAATGGTTGAAGCCACTCGAGTTAATCTCAGTTGGCTTACCAAAGGTAAAACCAAGCCAACGTGGGATGTAGAGCTCGCTGATGCGACAATACATGACTGGCCGCAGAACATCGATTCTGTCGCGGGCGAGACATTCTTGGGCCCCGCCCTACGGTCCCTGCCCGAAGATAACGTATTGGCCGGTGTGATTGAAGAAGTTGACGATATTCACCGTCGTTTCCTGCAAAACATAGCCTCGCAACTTAAATCTGGCACCCGATTAGCTCTGGCTGTCCCCTCCTGGCATAAAAATGGTGACTATATTGAGCTGCCAACCCTTGACGACCTCGAGAAATTGGGCTATAATCCCGTGAGTTTTGTACATACAGGTGACAAACTGATCTACCACCGACCACAACAAGTCGTAGGTAGACGTATTTTAACTCTGGTAAGGAAATAACAGATGTCAAAGACGAAAGCAGGTGGCTCAAGTAAGAACGTACACGACAGTCCCGGACAGCGACTGGGTGTAAAGGCATACGCAGGTGAAACAGTAAACACCGGCGATGTTTTGATTCGTCAAATTGGCCGCACAAAAATCCCAGGACCTGGCACTAAAATGTCTCGTGACTTTACCATCTACGCCACTAAGGCCGGTAAAGTTGAATTCCAGCAAACCAAGGTAACTCGGTTCACTGGCAAGTCTGAACCACGCACTCGCGTTTCAGTTGTTTAACTCTTAGTAGTCAATTCCATCAAATTGCGCATCCTCACATGCGCAATTTGTATATAGGAGACAATTTCATTAATCCTCTGAGCGGCGTGTCCGAGCTGCTGCACTTCTCCTGGATCAAGACGAACATTGTATTGATTGGTCATATTCTGAACAACAACTTCCAAAGTGTTGATCATTGATTGGAATGAGGTATTTGCATCTTGGTCACGATAACCTCTGACCTGCTCAATGTGTATCAGGTTGCCAACAACGTTCATGTGTTGGGCCATTTCTTCAATTTGCCGCATGCGCATTTTCACCTGCATGCGTTCAGGAAAGACTTGGTCTACCCCACTGCGCAGACCATCAAGTGTGGAACCGTTTTCGCGCATAATATCCACGAGGCTATTTCGAACAGCATCAACATCAGGATTCATCGATTCGCCACGAGCAGCAGAGATTCTGTCTTCTGCCTCGTTTGTTTGCTCAACAATGCGCCGATATAAATCAACAACCTCCTCAAACGCCTGCCCGCTGACTACTCGATTTACAGTTGAGCGTTGTATATTGCCTTCAATACCAAGTGCTTGGGATGCCTGAACAAACGGCGCTCGGTATTGGTTTAATTCCTCAGCGCTACCTCCGTACTGTAAAAAGTTCGCGAGTCGCCCTGCCCTATCTGTGAATTCTGCTAAATCGTGGCTCGCATGCTGGATATCTTGCTCCAACTGCCAAACTGTATCGCCACGCTCCAATAGTTCGCGAACAGTCTGCATTAACTCCACACCCACATCCTCAAGGCCCTGCTCCAGCTTTGCTTCGATATATGTCAG
>JBPEXE010000015.1:0-3427 GCA_052031955.1 Saccharimonadales bacterium (SeqCode) | reverse complement strand
ACAGCATGGACTCTATACCGCAATCGTAGCGGGTATCTTTATCGCGCTCACGGGTGGCTCGAAGGTCAATATTTCTGGGCCTACCGCTGCTTTCGTTGTGGTTCTTTTACCCATTGTTCATCAATATGGTGTCGGCGGCCTCCTAATGAGCGGCATGATGGCTGGATTGATACTTGTCTTAATGGGCGCCGGAAAACTTGGCAAGTTAATTGAGGTCGTCCCTTACCCCGTGACTGTAGGTTTTACGGCAGGTATTGGTGTAGTAATCGCCACCTTTCAAATCAAGGATTTTCTAGGGCTCAGAATCGAAGCCATGGATGGGCATTATCTGGAAAAGGTTTCAATTATTATTGATGCGTTACCTTCTGTTGACTCACAAGAAACGTTTATTGGCATTTTGACATTATTAGCATTGCTGGTATGGCCAAAATTTCGCTCAAAAATACCCGGCCATCTAGTTGCGCTAACAGTAGGTAGTGTTTCTGCATGGCTTATTTCTTATTTCACGTCTGATTTTTCAGTAGAGACGATTGGTTCGCGTTTTTCATATGAAATCGATGGTCTGTCCGGTCATGGCATTCCACCGGTCCTTACTGCTTTTGAGTGGCCGTGGAATTTGGCGGGAGCCGATGGTAATCCTATTGGCTTGAATTTCGAGCTTGTCCGTGAATTGTTGCCCTCAGCAATAACGATTGCCGTTCTTGGCTCACTAGAATCGTTGTTATGCGCCGTGGTCGCTGATCGAATGTCTGGTAAAAAGCACAATCCCAATGACGAGCTTATAGGTCAGGGAATGGGAATATTATTGCTCCATTGTTTGGTGGCATACCTGCAACGGCAGCGATTGTCCGAACCACAGCGAATGTAAAATCGGGTGGAAACTTACCGCTGTCATCCGTCGTTCATGCTTTATTCATTCTCGTCAGTATATTGCTTCTCACACCTGTACTCTCTTATATCCCCATGGCATCTATGGCGGCTTTGTTGCTGATGGTCGCCTGGAATATGAGCGAGGCAAAGCACTTCGTCCGTACAGTCAAGATAGCACCAAGAGATGATGTCGTTGTCCTTCTGCTGTGTTTTGGGTTAACCGTTCTGTTTGATATGACCATTGCAGTAGCTGTTGGTATGGGGTTGGCAGCGATATTATTTATTAGAAGAAGTATCAACATTACTCAGGCGTCTACTCTTGAACACAATCATGAAGGGTATCAATTGCCAGAAAGTATCATTGTTTATGACATAAACGGCCCTTTATTTTTCGGGTCTGCACAAAAGGCATTGAAAACCGTGTCGTCAGTAAGACCCGAAGTAAAAGTTGTCATCCTAGACATGACTGAAGTAACGATGCTGGACATGAGCGCCATCGTTGCAATGGAGTCAATTTGGAATGATTTGCAGAAAAGAAATATGGGCATGGTAATAAACGGGTTGCAACCCCGTATGGTGTTGAAACTGAGGCGTGCCGGAATTCGCAAGAAGATTGGAAAAGCCGAGTTTTCAAGATCACTTGATGAGAGTTTTGTGGCAGCGCAAAAAATGCTCTAACAATCACATACACTCGGACAGCAAAAAGCGCCGCCGCTATCAGCATTAGGAGCGTCTTATGTCAGAACCGAAGCGGA
Source organism: Saccharimonadales bacterium (SeqCode) (assembly GCA_052031955.1). Classification (GTDB taxonomy): domain Bacteria; phylum Patescibacteriota; class Saccharimonadia; order Saccharimonadales; family JBPEXE01; genus JBPEXE01. Next base: position 1,802 of record JBPEXE010000015.1, on the reverse strand, counting down.
TTGCACTTCTCATTGATTGTGACAATGTCAGTCACAATTCAATCGAAGGAGTGCTCGAAGAACTCGCAAAATATGGCATGGTTAACGTGCGTCATGCCCATGGGGACTGGAATAGTCCATCGTTATCAGGCTGGATTGAACGGTTGCACCCTCATGCAATCAGGCCTATGCAGCAGTTTGCTTACACAAAAGGAAAAAATGCCACAGATTCCGCAATGATTATCGATGCGATGGACTTACTCTACAGCAAAAGTGTTGATGCATTTGCATTAATGACAAGCGACAGTGACTTTACCCCTCTCGTGTTAAGAATCCTTGAGAGTGGTTTGCCAGTTTATGGATTTGGAGAGAAAAAAACTCCGCAACCCTTTGTAGATGCTTGCTCGCCGTTTATTTACACTGAGAATCTCGTTGTTGAACAAGAAGAAAAAGCGGATAGCTCTCAAAATCCTACGAAGCAAAAGAAATCCAGAGCCGGTTTAAGAAAAGATACGGCGCTGGTCAAGTTATTAAGGACTGCGGTTGAGCAAACGTCGGAAGATGACGGCTGGGCTCATATGAGCAGAGTCGGACACTACATATCTAACAATAGTTCTTTTTCATCGATAAATTATGGCTACAAAAGACTCGGCGATCTCATTAGAGCTATCGAATTGTTTGAGGTGGAAATGAGAAACGACGGATCGGCTATGTACATCAAAGATGCGCGCAAGTGAATTTATATTGGGGAAATTCAGGTCTTGCAATCATGTATGTGCGATTTACCAGTCTCTCTTAACAGCTCGCTCAGTCAATTTAACAAAAATTAACAGGGTTATGCTTGATTGTTAATGATAGATTTGTAGTGGCTCGATACAGACCCTGTAAGCAAGTTCTACCCAGCGCCTTCATCAACCCACCCATGTGCCTGGCCAGTCAGTCTCCTCCTCCTATAGCCCGAATAACATGGTCGATTTCAAGACCCGTTGATACACTTGTATGGCTACGCTGCACTGGCCCTCTGGGGCTTGCGACCGACTAAACTGAGAGAGGACGATCTTGAGCAGTGTCAACTGGGACGATTACCGCCCAACCGGGTATTACGATGAACTGATTGGCGACAGCGGCCATCCGCGGACCGTTGCACGCCGGGCAGTCAACCTGCTGCGGCAGTTCGATGACGAACAGATCGAGGTGCGCCGTGCAGCGGCGGAACTGGTGATCCATGAAATGGGAATTTCGTTCACGGTGTACAGCGAGGGCAGCAATATAGATCGTGCCTGGCCTTTTGACACCATTCCGCGAATCATTTCGTCGCAGCAGTGGAGTCTCGTCAGCGCCGGCCTGGCGCAGCGCAGTCGCGCTCTGAATCGGTTTATTGATGATGTCTATAACCGCCAGCGCATTTTCGCTGACGATGTGGTACCTGCCGAGATTGTGCTGGAGTCCAGCAATTACAAGCCACAGTGCGCCGGGTTTTCGCCGCGGTTTGGTGTCTGGGCGCACATTTGCGGTTCTGACCTGGTGCGTGACCGCAGCGGCCACTTTTATGTGCTGGAAGATAATCTGCGGGTGCCTTCCGGCGTTGCCTATATGCTGGAGAACCGCGAGATTACCAAGCGGGTACTGCCGGAACTGTTTGAGAACTACTCCATTCTGCCGGTGGACGATTACCCCAACCGTCTCTACTCCACTCTGGCGTCGATTTCGCCGCGACAGGTGAAGCGGCCCACTGTCGTGGTGTTAACACCGGGCATCTATAACTCTGCCTATTTTGAACACGCGTTTCTGGCGCAGGGCATGGGCGCGCAACTGGTGGAGGG
>JBPEXE010000145.1:0-6063 GCA_052031955.1 Saccharimonadales bacterium (SeqCode) | reverse complement strand
CCTTTTTCTGGAGCTGGCTACTACTGACGACCAATTGCATTATCCAACCTATTACGCAGTCGGACGTGACGGCAAGGTCTGGAAAGAAATTCCAAGCGACTTTAGCGTAGAGGGCGATATCGAACCGGCACTACAGGCGATTCTTGAGAATGTGCCGGCGCCTGACGAAGCAGAAGAAGGTAAGTTGCAACTTCTGGCGACTTCACTCGAATGGGACAACTACGAGGGCAAGTATGTGGTGGGTAAGGTAGAGCGCGGTGTCGCCAAGCCCGGTCAGGCCGTTGTATTGGCTGATGCCGAAGGAGCAAAAGGTTCGTTTAAGATTGATAAAGTCTATGGCTTCCGTGGTCTTGGCAAAGTTGAAGTTTCTGAGGCGACGGCCGGCAACATTGTGGCATTGAGTGGCATCAAAGATGCTCAAATCGGCCAAACGGTTGCTGATGCTGAAGCGCCTGAAGCACTTCCTGCGATTGAACTCGAGCCACCAACACTCAGTATGTACTTGGGTCCAAACACTTCGCCCCTTAAGGGCAAAGAAGGCGAGTTCACGACTTCACGACAGATTGGTGAGCGCCTCAATAAAGAGCTTGAGACGAATATCGGTTTGCGCGTCGCGCCAGAAGGCATTGGATTTATTATTCAGGGACGTGGCGAACTCCACTTAAGCGTGCTGGTTGAGACCATGCGCCGTGAGGGTTTTGAATTTGAAGTTGGCCGCCCTCAAGTCGTGTATCGCGAAGAAGATGGCGTGACGCTTGAACCTGTTGAAGAAGCAACTGTTGAAGTGCCTTTGGCGCACGTTGGTACCATTCAGAGTGAATTTGGTAAGCGACGAGCTGAGTTGATTGAGCAAAGTACTATGAGTGATGGTTCGGTACGTCTACTTTATAAAATCCCAACCAAGTCACTGCTTGGTTTGCGCAGTCAGTTGGTGACCGCCACCAAGGGGACGCTCGTTATGAACTCTATTATGGCTGGCTATGAGCCGAAGACTGCCAGCGTTCCGCAGGCCCGCAATGGTGTTCTGATTGCCTGGGAACAGGGGGTGACAACCCCATACGCCCTGCAAAGCGCGGAATCACGCGGCACATTGTTTGTCGGCCCTGGCGTGACTGTCTATACCGGTCAGATTGTTGGCCTCTCACCACAACGTGATGACCTTGACTTTAACGTTGTGAAGGAAAAGCATCTGACCAACATGCGTTCGAAAAGCAGTGACGGCACCATTCAGCTGACGCCTGCTACCGAACTCAGTCTTGAGCAGTGCATCGATTTCCTTGAAGACGATGAGCTACTTGAGGTTACTCCTCAGAATCTGCGACTTCGCAAACGTGCGCTGGATCGCAACCAACGCAAGAAGCGCTCATAATCTCGCACACAAAAAAGACGCGCTCGATGCGCGTCTTTTTCAATCGTCGCTGGATAGCTAATTAGTCTTCGGTGCGAAGCACGATGCCACCGGCATTCTCAACTACGACGTTGAATACGAAACCGTGTACGTAGCCAACCAGCCAGCCAAGGCCGAAGTAGATGAGTGGCAGAACGATGATACTGACGATGCCCGTTGCCAGACCAAAGGCCATACCGCTCAGTACACTTTGTGTCTCAGCAGCGATATCCACTGTTGTGTTAAGACTGTGCAGAATCGCGACACCGAGGCCAACGATTGCAGCAAATGTGCCTTCGAATGCGGCGAGAGTAGATGACTTTACACCCACGACGCGCATATTGTTACTTTTTGCCATTGTTATGAGTCCTTTCAGATTATGATTTCTTACTTACTGTCATCCATGTATGCGAAGCCGCTATCAAGCAGTTCATTTCGCAAACTCGCCATTTGTACCTGTGCGGCCATAATTGCACCGCCAATCCAGACGAAGAGCCACAGGAATGACTGATCGACAACGTCGATGATAGCAGGCACAATGCCTTGCTCGTGCAATTGGTCGACACTGAAGTCGCCAAAGGCTAGGAATACTCCAGCCAGCACATAAGCGACACCAAAGTACGCAGTTGCATAGATGACGACCAGTGCTGACAGTTCTGTAGCAGCAGACACCATAAAGCCCATGACGCCACCTGCTAGACCAAGTAGGAATAGCAAGAAACCATTGTCACCCAGACCGAGCGCGACGCCCAGGTAGGTGAATGCTGACGCACCCAAAATGGTGATGAGTACGACAATCGCAATGTGATAGAACATGTACGATAGAACCGCCATGATGACTCCCACAACAATCGCCATGATGATGGCAATTGATAGAGATACCGCACCGGTTCCGAACACACCTTGCACACCACCAAATCCGACCATCAGACCCGCAATGAATCCGACGATTGGAAGAAGAATGCGAAAGAGCATTTGTCCCGCCAATGCAGCAACTCCGCCGAGCACTATTAACCCGGTGGCAATTAATAACATATTGACCCCCTTTACCTCTTATATAAACTAATTATATCAGCTATTTGCATTTTTGTTGTATTTTTGGTTTCCAAAAGTGTAAAAGAACGAGGTTGTCAATTGAGTGATAGGCGATGCTAATCTGTAATCCTGGGAACAACAGTCAATGCTACAACCGCCGAGCCAGCAAACTTGACAATAAAGCCGCGTAGATTGCGAGGCTGAGTGCCTCTATTCTTTCGACTTGCGCTGTATGCGCTTGGAAACTCGGTTTTTCATAAGGTGACTACCGTAAAAGCTGATTATGCCGGCGCCGATTGAAACGCCGAATAAGATAAACAGGGCAGTAACAATTCGTGTGGCGTCACTCGTTGGCGTGAGGTCGCCGTAGCCAACTGTGGTAATCGTGACGATGGTGAAGTAAAAGCTTTGTGCCCACGTCCACTCCTCGAGTGCATGAAACAATATTGTGCCACCGCCAATGAGAACGACCAGTGCGGTTAGCGATACAGCAATGACGACTCGTTTTTTCAATTTCTGATTCATGTGCTAAGTTTAACATATAGAGCAGAGGTAAAATGTATGGCATCAAACACAAAGAACGTACTCAGCGTGCAAACGATGGTGTGGCCGGTAACCGTCATCATAAGCTTGTTTTTGGGTTACGTATTACTCAAGCCCTTTCTTGGCGTAACGGCACTTGGATTGCTGCTTGCTTTTATCTTCTATCCGTTATTTCAATGGATTTATAAAAAGACCAGTAAGAAAGGCTTGAGCGTCACACTGACTACCATCTCATCACTCTTGCTGATCGGTATACCGCTCGTTCTTATATTTATCATTACGGCAGTGCAGGCGGTCAATCTTGCTAATGATCTGGCTAATAGCGATATCTTTGTCGGGCAGGAGAACTTTGTTGATGGCATTGAGGAAGCTGCGATAACCGCCAATGAGAAAATCGAAACACTGGTCGGCATAGAGAGTGCTATTGATGAGCAAGATATTGATAGCTTCATCAGATCAACATTGCCCGAAGTAGCTCGTGCAGTCGGCAACCTCGTGCTTGGCATCGTTGGTGGGATTCCAAACTTCTTCACCATGTTAATCGTCTACCTGTTTGTCTTTACGGCCGGCCTGAGCTACGGGCCTCAGCTTCGCAAAACAGTTGAAGAGCTGAGTCCATTCGATAAAGAAACAAATGCGCGCTACATCCAGCGGCTTGGCTCGATGGCGAAAGCTATGCTCAAGGGCCAGATGCTGATTGCCTTGATGCAGGGGTTGGTCAGCGCAGCGGTCATTTCATTCGTTGGATTCGGCGGATACTTCTGGGTGATGGCTGTGCTATTTACCTTTATGTCGTTCATCCCTCTAGGCGCCGGCATTATAACCATCCCACTGGGTATAGTGATGATGCTGCTGGGAGATATCTCGGGAGGCCTGATTGTCTTACTGAACCATTTCTTGGTTATTACTAACATCGACAATGTGGTCCGTCCAAAGGTTGTTCCAAAGGACGCGTCACTACCTGCCGTGCTGACAATTTTGGCTGCGTTTGGTGGTGTCGCGATGTTTGGTTTGATTGGTGTTATCTACGGCCCAATGATCATGATTTTTGTGACAACAACAATTGATTCCTACCTCGAACATAAACGCAAAATTGTTGCCCAGACTACTTAAGGTCAATGAACGGCAGTGAGCCGTCAGTGCGTATCATGTCGCCACCGCCATTTTTATCATGGAAGGCTGAGGTGAAGTGTTTGACGACGTTTATGTTTTTGAGGACACCCGCATCTTTGAGTGTCTTGATAATATAGTCACGCTCTTCATCGGTGTTCTCCTCGATTTTGTGAGTAATTTGGCCGGTAAGCGTAGAGAATCCAACACTTTTATCGTAGGTTCCTGCTGCCAGCCAATCGGCCTGGCGCCCGCCGGGTAGCCACCATTTTTTAGGCGTTGCCCAAAAGCGTACATGGTGGCGAGCGTGCGGGTTGCCATTCACTTCTTGCTGGTAGGCGAAATCCTGTTTGCGACTAAACAGATAAAGTGAGCTCACGGGAGCGTGCGGGTAGCTTTTCTTTAAGATAGAGAACTTCACCATTTTGAGCGACGACTTCCAGTTGAGTTCTTCGGCAATCGTCCACCCGGCGGCGCGCATTGCGGCATGCAGTTTCTTTTCCGGCCCATTGAAAGCGACGTTTACCGGATCGCCATAAAAACCGTCACCCGTGCGCGTACGGCCAACAAAATAGTTTGGAATGTAGAACTTCGTGAGCCAACGATGGACTCGGGGTAGAACGATGTATGACGTCACTACCCAAAGCAAGATGAAAGGAACAATAAAGCCATCATCATCAAAAATCTTACCAATGAGTAAGCGATATACTACAAATGCAGCAAAGCCAAGGGCTGCGATGAACCCTACACGGTAAAGCACTGTTACGATTGTTGCGCTCAGACGGTAGGCGTGTCTTGTGATTGCGCGCATGCTTACTTCTTGACTGAGCTTAGTTGCGCGGCAACATTCTTTGGATTGCTGACATCCTTCAAGACTACTGGCTTTGGCGAGTGAGACACATCAAATTTTACAATTACATCGCCGTAGTTGTAGCGTCGACCAGTTCTGTTTTGGTTAACTTCTACACCGCGGATCATCTTAAGGTCAGGGCTCGACTTAACATCCGATGAGAACCCTTTGCCCGTAGATATAACAAGTCGGTTGCTGAGCACGACATATGAGGTGCGTAGCCAGACTGACAAAAGCTTGCCGACATAGAAAGATACCAAGAAGGCTTGCAGGAGAAAGAATATCCAGCCCGTAACCGCGAAGGTAGCGTCAATCTCGAGCGAGCGACGGATGATGCCAAGGAGTACGATGCTCAAAGCAAAAACAGCGTTGCCTGCAAGCATAGTTAAGAGCACTTGGTTTATGATTGGGATTGGGTTGCGCACGATACTGTAGTCATTCATAGGGGTTTCCTCTTTACGCACATCATATCATGATTTTTCTTGACTAGAAGTATTTTCTGTTGTGTCGTTTTGATTTTGGGGAGTCTTTTGAGTCGGTTCCGGTGTAGCGTCAATATCTGCGGATCGCTCTTTTACCAGATTCAGCGCCTGTTGACCGGTGTCCTTCATGGCCCCGCTGAGCATTATCTGCGCGAGGTCATCGGGCGGCTGAGTGGTTTTCATCTTTATCATGAGCCAGATAGCAAAACCGACCGTGGCTGCGAAAAATACATAGCCAAAACCACGCACGATGTTGGCAATTAGCAGGTCGTGTTCGAGCAAGTCGTATTTATTGAGAATAAAGTGCCAGTCATGAATGGCTTGTCCACCGCCTGGCGTGAAAAGCTGCAAATCCTGAGCCCGTGAGTCGGCAATGTAGTCGGCGACACTTTGAGTAGAAAGGACCATCCACCAGCCTCCGATGAGCACCGAAAAATAACTTTTAACACTCAAGACGACCAACACAAGCAGGATTGCAATCAGAAACTCTCCACCGGAACCGGCAGCGGCGGTTAGCACATCGGGCAGGAATGCAGTGAACAAGTGCGACATCTCATGGACGACAAAATTTATGCTGTGAGCGGTTGCCGCCAGAGCACCGTTATTGTTGCCGCCAAGCTCAAAATCCCACGTTGTGTAGAAGGCGTAGAGCGCCA
>JBPEXE010000144.1:0-3616 GCA_052031955.1 Saccharimonadales bacterium (SeqCode) | reverse complement strand
CAACGTTTCACATCTGCAGATGCAGCATGATGGCAACTTGGTGATGTACTGCAATCCAAGCTGCAGTGGTTCAAGTTGGGCATGGCAAACCGGCACCAAGGGCAACCTTGGCAAAGAGTTGTTTATGCGTCTGGGGGATGATGGCAACCTTGTCATCTACGACCCTTCAGCAGGCAACACACCTCGTTGGGCACGAAGTCAGAACTCGGGCATCCGAGCCTGGTAAGCGCTTTTTGGCGAAAGGAGAGTTAGGGAGTGCAAGCCCGGGCGCGATCACATCGATCGATTACGTCCGGGCTGTACTCATTTGTGCCAAAACAAAACAGAAGTGGGGCTTGCGCGAAAGTGATATAATTGGGGTAATAACGGAGAACTTCTATGTCTTGGGCAGATGCACTTGAGAATATTAACTTACTTGCAGTTTTAGCCGGTACGGTGATTGCTTTGCTGATTGGTGCAACTTGGTATGCACCGCAGGGTTTTGGTAAACAGTGGATGAACCTCATTGGTTTTAAGAAGAAGGATATGGAGCGTAAAGACGGCATGGCTGTCATGATGACCTTTGCGGTTGTTTTCTATTTTGCAGCGAGTCTCGTGATTGGTCTCTTGTATGAAATGACTGGTGCCGAAGGCGCAGGTGACGGTGTGTTGCTTGGTGCAATCCTCGGTTTCGTATTTGGTTTTGGTCCAATGACTGTCTCAAACACCTTTGCGCGACGTCGCTTTGACCTGTCTCTGATTGATGGTGGTTACATTGTCGTGTGTACGGCGGCCATCGGCGCAATCATCGGACTCATGAGCTAACAAAAATATAGAGGGGTAGGGTATGCCAGACGTTCCTGTAACGGATAATTTCCTGAGCAATGCGCGCTCGGTTGTTCGTCGCGCCGCAAAGAGGGTTGGTTTGAGCGACAAGGAGATTGATGACTTCATAAAACCACGCAATCACCATGCGTTTAAGATTGATATTGATGGCACGTCTTATGATGCCTACCGAATACAACACAACAACAAGCGCGGTCCACACAAGGGCGGTATTCGTTTCCATCCAGCGGTGACTCGGGGGGAGGTCGAAGCTCTGGCGCTTCTCATGTCTATCAAGACAGCAGCCGTTGATTTGCCGCTCGGCGGTGGCAAAGGTGGCATAGCGATTGACCCAAAACATCTGAGCCAGGCCCAGCTCGAGGAACTGGCTCGTAAGTATGTACGGCATTTGCATGAACACATTGGTCCAACAAAGGACGTACCCGCACCCGACGTGAACACCGACGCAACTATCATGGACTGGATGGCTGATGAGTTTGAACAATTAACTGGTGACACCACAAAGGCAAGCTTCACCGGCAAGTCGCACTCTAATGGTGGCAGCGCTGGACGAGTAGCCGCAACAGGGCGCGGTGGGCTCATCGCTCTCAAGGAATTGCTCAGGCTGCAAGGTCAGGATAAGCGCAGACTCACTGTTGGCGTTCAGGGCTTTGGCAATGTAGGGTACTGGTTTGCCAAGCTTGCCCAGGATGAACCCAATCTCAAGGTGGTAGCAATTGCAGATTCAAGACACACAATTACCTGCAAAGATGAGCTCGATATTGATGCGGTGCTTAAAGCCAAAAAAGACGGTAAGTCAGTGGCTGATTACAAGAAACAAGCCGTTAAGACAAAGCCGGCTGATGCCATCCTTACGGCTGATGTTGATGTGCTGGTCCTCGCTGCGCTAGACGACGCAATTAACAGCGGCAACATGGAGAAGGTACAGGCGAGTTATTTGCTTGAGCTGGCAAATGGTCCAATCAGCGATGGGGCATACCGACACCTACACAAGAACGGAACGGTGATATTGCCCGATGTACTCGCGAACGCTGGTGGGGTAATCGTGTCGCACTTTGAATGGCTGCAAAACCGTAAGTCAGAGCGCTGGACGGAGTCGCGCGTGAATAGGGAGCTTGAGATCATGATGCAAAAAGCGACTCGCGAGATTTATAAGTACAGCCAGTCGCATGACGAGTCCATGAAAGAGGCGGCATTTGATATCGCCATCAAGCGCATTATCCGCCATAACTGATATAATAGTACTCAGTAATAAGGGGAGATCACATGAAAGACTTTAAATTATTTGTTCAAGAGCAAGGTGTTGTTGGACTGGCGGTAGGATTTATACTCGGTGGTGCCGTATCGGCACTTGTTGCCGGGTTCGTTACGGGCATTGTTAACCCAATCATTGCATGGCTGTTTGATTCAGAAAGTCTCAGCGCGCAGACTACAAAAATTGGTGAAGCCGAGTTGAAATGGGGTAGCGTTGTCGCACTCTTTATCAACTTCATTGTTGTAGCGGCGGTGGTGTACTTCGGAGTGAAGAAGCTTGGTCTCGACAAGCTCGACAAAGAGAAAGAGTAGATGCACGAAAATCAGGATTTAACTGATAACCAAAAGAGGGTTTTGTTCGATAAGGCAACCGAAGCTCCCGGAAGTGGCGCCTTGCTTGATCATGATGGCTCTGGTGATTACGTGTGTGCAAACTGTGGCGCCAAGTTGTTCAAGAGCGAGGCGAAGTACGAGTCTAAAACGCCGGGCCTGATTGGCTGGCCGAGTTTTGACCGTGCAATTGAGGGGGCGGTGAAAGAAGTCGAAGACAAGTCGATGTTTATGCACCGTACCGAAACGGTTTGCGCAAATTGTGGTGGCCATCTTGGGCATGTTTTCGCCGCTGACGATGCGCCAACCGGTACGCACTATTGCATCAATTCGTGTTCAATGAATTTTGAGGGCGATGACGGGCAGGTAGTGAAGGGTGACGGCAACTAGCCGCCGCGTGGTATCATCAGCCATATGAGCAAACAAGACATCCCATCAAAGCTACTCTGGGTAGACCTTGAAATGACCGGCCTTGAACCGGAGAAACAACGCATTATTGAGGTTGCAATTGTGGTGACTGATTTTTCATTCAGTGAGGTTGCTCGCTACGAGTCAGTGATTCATCAGCCGGAGCCGGTGCTTGCCAATGCTGAGCCATGGTGCAAAGAAAACCTGGCCGATTTATTTGAACAAGTTCGCCGAGCCGAGAAAAACGAGAGCACCGTGGTTGATGAAATCGTCCAGTTTATCGAAGACAACTTCGGTGACGAACCAGCTGTTCTGGCAGGAAACTCAATCCACCAGGACAGGCGTTTTATCCGACAGTGGTGGCCACGCATTGAAGCCAAGCTACACTATCGGATGTTCGATGTATCTTCGTTCAAGATTTGGCTACAGGGAGCACATGCACAACAGTTCGAGAAAACAGAGCAACACCGTGCACTCGGTGACATTGAAGAGTCAATAGAAGAACTTAAGTGGTGTCTTAGCCAATTGTCTGGTCGCGAATAACGACCGAAATAACGTACAGGATATAGAGCGCTACGAAGATGTGACCTTCAAATCGACTGATTTGATGACGATACTTACCAAAGGCGATTGAGCTGAACAGGATAATCGCCACAACCAGATTCACACCGATGTCGATTATCAAATCATCGCTAAAGCCAATTGGACGAATGAACGCTCCAAGCCCAAGCACCCACAGGATATTGAATAGGTTCGAGCCGACAATGTTTCCAACAGCAATGTCGTTCTCGCCCTTGCG
>JBPEXE010000143.1:0-1925 GCA_052031955.1 Saccharimonadales bacterium (SeqCode) | reverse complement strand
CACTGAGCTCCTCACCAAGAACAATCGCGCTCAACAGCGTACCGGTGAGCGTATCGATATAAAATATTGCACTGCTGTCTTCTGCGCGCATGTGCTCAAGTGCTTTGTAGAACAACAGCACACCCAAGGCGCCCGCGAAGATTGCAGCGATGACTAACGCTAAAAGAGAGCGAGTTGATGCATCCTGAATGTCTGCCGGGTTCTCAACCGCCAAGCTCAGAATGAAAAACGCCATTGCGGCAGAAAGCCAACGAACACCCAAGACCGTGCGACGGTTTTTCTCGGTAATAATCTTTTTGGAATGAATGATAAGAAAGGCGAGACTTGTCGCTGAGATCAGCATTAAACCATTTCCAATCATCGCATCAGTGTCTCCCCCGCTAATCACTGGTGCCCCAAACATCAATACACCCCCACAAAAGGCAATTAAACTTCCGCTCAAGGCCTTCTGTGACCGTGGCTCACCCAAGAATAGAACTGAACCTACGTACACCATGATTGGCGTTAGTAGAAATATAATTGTCACATTGATAGCTTGCGTGAGCGTCAGCGCCCAGAACCAAGTAACGGCACATAGGACTTGCAGAGATGCCTGGACGAATAGACTGGCATTATCTTTGGGATCGTATTTTTCGATTGCGAGCCAACCAAAGAATAGAATGACAAGTGACGCGAAAAAATATCTCATTCCACCAAATAAAAGCGGCGGAATTGACTCAAAGCCAATCTTAGCTAAGACAGAGTTGCCACCCATCAACACATTGGCTATCACCATGAGTAAAACTGGGTTTTTCTTGGCTAGTGCATCCACCGGGCACCCCCCTAGTAGGTTATGTGCATACTCCCATCCCGACCAAATTGGATGACAGTATCGGGCTCAAGCTTGCGTTTTTTCAGTTCCTGGGCAATGCCCATTTTCTTCATTATATCCCATAATCTGCTTATGGCTTCGTCGTTATCAAAATCGGTTCGTCGGGCAAACTTCTCAATTTTTCGGCCGGTTACAATAATACGATCGTCTTTTTCACGAATTTCCCAAGCTCGTGGTTTGAGATTCAGATCAATGAGATGCGGCTCCTCGCCCGCTTCGGTTTGCTTCCGGCTTTCGAGTTCGCGGTAGCTGGCAACCTCTTGATAGGCGTCCTTCAACAAACCCTCGACACCGGCGCGCGTCAGCGACGAAATCACATGAATATTATCATGGCCTGCAACGTTCGCTAATTGCGCGGCCTGGTCGGCAACAATATCGTCATCCACGTTCTCGGTCTTTGTCAGCGCAAGCAATCGCGGTCGATTGGTTAAATCGACTTTGTAATTCTTGAGTTCGGTTTCGATAGTCTTGTAGTCCTTGGCAATGTCATTAGAGTAGACATCAATCAGATGTAATAAAACGGCCGTTCGCTCGACATGCCTCAGGAATTCGTCACCCAAACCTTTGCCCTCAGATGCACCTTCAATCAGACCCGGGATGTCAGCAATCAATAGCGACGCCTCGCCAACGTCAGCTACGCCAAGATTTGGCGACAGCGTTGTAAACGGATAATCTGCAATCTCGGGACGGGCGTTGCTTACGACCGACAAGAAGGTTGACTTGCCTGCATTTGGCAGACCAACCAGACCGACATCAGCAATCATTTTGAGCTCAAGTGTCAGCTCGTCTTCATCGCCCGGTTCACCCTTTTCGGCAAACTTGGGAGCCTGCCTTGTGCTACTGGTAAAGTGAGCATTGCCAAAACCGCCGTCACCGCCACGAGCGATAATCGTAGTCATTTCCGGTTCGGCTAAATCAGCGATTGTCTCTTCATTCCGCATCACAACGGTTCCAACCGGAACCTTCACAATCAAGTCTTCGCCATTCTTGCCGTGCCGTTTTGCACGACTTCCGTTCGTGCCATCCTCTGCGTGGAGTTGTTGCTTGTGACGGA
>JBPEXE010000142.1:0-4073 GCA_052031955.1 Saccharimonadales bacterium (SeqCode) | reverse complement strand
CTGCAGAGCGTCAGATGTGGCGCGCAGGCTGAGGATATTTTTGTAGAGATTCAGCAGCGAGTTCGGGTCTTCACTTTCGACGGCAACGTTTACTTTGTCGGCATTGCCTGCAATCGGTAGCCATGACTCAACCTCACTGAATCCGGCGTAAATAGCGCTATCCCACTGCATGGGTGTACGTTGTGGGTCACGCCCCTCGTTGTGCGGGTCGCGGATACCTCGCGGGTCATGAATCTTGTCTTTCGGAATCGGCACATCTTGCATGCCAATTTCATCGCCATAGTAAATGATTGGAATCCCCGGCAGCGTGAGGTACAGCAGGGCGGCCTCACGTAGAGAATCTTCACCTATGCGGTTAAAGGCGCGCGGTAAATCATGGTTACCAAGCGCATAGTTTGGCCAACTACCCTCCGGTATGCCGCCCAAGTAACTATTGATGAATGTACTCAGTGTGCCAATGTCCCAGTTTAATTCCGACCACGCTAAGTTGAGTGGCGCAAAGCGTTCACTATTGCTGTGTTCATAATGCCAGTTGATGTCATCCAGGCCGGCGTAGTCCTCCGTAACCATAAAGAGTGGTTTATCCGGATACTCATTAAAAACATCGTCAAAATGTTGGTAGATTTCTGCAAGATCGGGGTGTCGCTCTGTTTGGGTATGGATGTGCATCCACCAATCGGGGTCGGTCTTGGCATTGTACTTCGGGTTGAGCGGTTCATCGCGCAACTCCGGATCCTTCAGGACATAGGCAAATGCATCGGTACGAAAACCATCTACCCCTCTGTCAATCCAAAACCGCAAGACGTCCATCATAGCCTCTATCACTTCCGGATTACGCCAGTTTAATTGCGGTTGCTCCTTGAGAAAACTATGCAAGTAATACTGGCCTGACACCTCATCAAACGTCCAACCCGGGCCGCCAAAAATCGACATCCAGTTGTTGGGCGGGCCACCATCCTTGGCGGGGTCTGCCCAGATAAACCAATCACGCTTTGGATTGATTTTGCTGCTGATTGATTCTTGGAACCACGGGTGCTCAATCGACGTATGGGTCAGGACATAATCCATGACAATCTTCAGGCCGCGATGATTCGCACTGCGCACCAGTTGGTCAAAATCATCAAGTGTGCCAAATCGCGGGTCGATGTCGCAGTAGTCTGAGATGTCGTAGCCAAAGTCAGCCATTGGCGAAGGATAAATTGGCGACAACCAGACCGAATTTACGCCCAGTTCGTGCAGGTAGTCGAGTTTCGAAATAATGCCCTGCAGATCACCGATACCATCGTCGTTTGAGTCTTTAAAACTACGCGGATAAATTTGGTACATCACGCCGGCTTGTTGTTGTGGAGTAAGATGTTGGTTTTTATTCATTAGCACTATCATACCATCCTCAGAACTGGCCTGACTACTGTCAAAGTGTTGCAATTAGCGATAAACATAGGCACTATAAGAGGTATATTCACCTATGGCACGATACAAGAAAAATGTGGGAGCGTTCGTACACTATAACGGTGTATCTTTTCGTGTCTGGGCACCTAATGCAGAGTCGGTTGGTGTTGTCGGCACATTTGCGGCCGAAGAGATTCCGATGCTTGATGAGAAGGACGGATACTGGCATGCGCTAGTTAAGGAAGCCGAAGCCGGTCAGGAGTACAAATTTGCGATTCACACCAAAGACAAGGTCTTATATCGTAATGACCCACGAGCACTCCATTTGACCACATCTCGTGGCTTCTCGGTGATTGTCGACAATAAGTTCGACTGGGAAGATGACGATTTTACGCCACCGCCGCGCGAGCAACAGGTTGTCTACGAAATGCATGTAGGCACCTACTATCGCCCGGATGCAGCCATCGTCGGCACCTTTGACAATGCCCTGGAAAAACTGGATCACTTGGTTGAGCTTGGCATCAATATGATTGAAGTGATGCCGATTAACACGATGCTTGATGATCGCGGCTGGGGGTATGCCCCCGACTACATCTATGCGGTAGAGAGCTTGTATGGCGGGCGGCATGGCTTCTTGGAGTTCGTGAAAGCCGCGCATAAACGCGGCATTGGCGTGATTCTTGATGTTGTATATAACCACTTCGGGCCCGATGATCAGCTCGATTTATGGCAGTTTGATGGCTGGAGTGAGAACGACAAAGGCGGCATTTTCTTCTACAACGACTGGCGCGGTGACACGCCGTGGGGCTCTCGTCCGGACTACGGTCGCTACGAGGTCCAGCAGTATTTGCTCGATAACCTACGCATGTGGCTACATGACTGTCATGTTGATGGTTTGCGTGTTGACTCAACTATTTATTTGCGTAACACCGAAGGTAACGACCAGGACCCGGCTCACGACATTCCGGAGGCTTGGCATTTTATGCAATTGCTCAATGAAGTTGCTAAGAAAGCCAAGCCCGACTCCATCATGGTGGCTGAGGACATGGCGTGCAACGAGTACATCACCAAGCACACCAATGACGGTGGTGCCGGATTTGATACGCAGTGGGAACTTGGCATGCCTCACGTGCTTCGCGCCGCAATGGGCAGCGATAAGCCGCACGAGATTCACCTCGACGGTCTTGAATTTGAGTTGACCCGCCGATATAACGGAGACGCCTTTCAGCGCATGGGCTTTGTTGACTCACACGATACGGCTGCGAATGGCTCGAGTCGCTTCTGCGATGTGATTAGTGGTGGCAAGGGTACCGAATTGTACGCCCGACAGCGTCAACTGATTGCAGCCGGCATTGTTATGACCGCGCCGATGATCCCGATGCTCCTTCAAGGCCAAGAGATTCAGGAAACCGGCGACTTTAACGACTGGCGTTCACTTGATTGGGATAAAACCAAAGAATTCCCCGGTATTTTCTTGGCTCACCAGCATCTGATTGATTTACGAAAGAACACGCACGGTGTTACCGGTGGCTTGCTTGGCCAAAACATCAACATCTCGCACGTCAACGACGACGAGAAGGTAATGGTTTACCAGCGCTGGAACGAGGGCGGCCCGCGTGATGACGTGCTTGTCGTGATTAACTTTGGCTCAAAGGAGTTTGACGAATACGTGATTGGCTTCCCGCGAAACGGCGAATGGAAAGTTCGCTTTAACAGTAGCTGGACCGGCTATTCTGATGATTTCCTAGAGAAGACGGTCGAGTCAGTACACGTTACAGAAGGTAGCGGGACACTTCCGTTGCCAGCGGCATCGATACTGATTCTATCGCAAGATAAATAGCGCATGCAGGGACCTCGGCTCGGTCTACGTCTCACATTGTAAAATCAATCACAATTTAGTAAATATTCTATATAATAGGTTCGATGAGCAAACCTAAAAACGCAATCGAAGTCAAAAATCTTGGCAAGTCGTATGGCTCGTTGAGTGTTCTTGAAGATGTTAGCTTCGTGCTGCCACAAGGACAGGTGCTCGCATTGTTGGGGCCAAATGGTGCGGGTAAAACAACCACTGTTAAAATTTTGGCGACCCTACTCAAGTCGGATTCCGGAACGGCACTGGTCAATGGCTTTGACGTTGATAACGATGGCGAAAAAGTTCGAGCCGAGATTGGCTTGACCGGACAGTTTGCGGCGGTTGATGAGTACCTAACAGGCCGTGAGAATATCGAAATGGTAGCCCGGCTGTATCATTTGGATCGCCCATTGATTAAAGAGCGCGCCCAAGAACTGCTCGAAAAGTTTGACCTGGTAGACGCGGCAGAACGCCCCGCCAGAACATACTCCGGTGGTATGAAGAGACGTCTCGACTTAGCCATGAGCTTAGTAGCCAATCCCCCGATTATTTTTTTGGACGAGCCAACGACCGGTCTGGACCCGCGCTCCCGTTTGGCGCTGTGGGAGTTTGTTCAGAAGCTAACCGATGACAATGTTTCTGTCTTGCTCACCACTCAGTACATGGAGGAAGCCGAGTATTTGGCGGACAATGTTATCGTTCTGGACGAAGGTAAAATTATTGCCGAAGGAACCGTCAATCAGCTCAAATCAAAAGCGGGCTCCCAATATGTTGAAGTGGCCCTCAAATCAATCGACGACAAAGAGCAGACACTCAAGCTGCTTGGCAAGAA
>JBPEXE010000141.1:0-5028 GCA_052031955.1 Saccharimonadales bacterium (SeqCode) | reverse complement strand
CGAGCTCGGCGAGGTCGCCATCGTGCACCACGACGTCCAGTCCCAGTGCCAGATGTCCATCGGGCGCTCGCTCACCAGCGCCACCAACTGACGCCGCTTCTGAGCGGTCCGGGCACTCAGTCCGGGCCGCTCACGGCTCAACCCAATCGCGGTGTTTAACCCCCTTCCTTCCTTTCTTGCTCAATCTGATATACCGATATACACTAGTGTGCATGAGCACACGCATTTTGACCGGTGTAAAACCAACCGGCACACCACATCTTGGCAATTATTTTGGCACCTTTGAGCCGGCTCTCCGGCGCGCCGCAGAGTATGATGACGCCTTTTGGTTCATTGCCAATTATCACGCACTGAATCAAATTCAGGACCGCGACACACTCGAGCACAACACATTATCAATTGCTGCCACATGGTTGGCATGCGGGCTCGACCCAAACACAGCCAATCTGTACGCCCAGTCAGATGTGCCGGAAGTTTTTGAACTCGAGACAATGTTAACCAGCTTCACGCCAAAGGGCTGGATGAACAAGGCGCACGCCTACAAAGCGGCTGCCAATAAGAACGAGGCCGACAGCAACCACGCCGACGACGGCGTGAGCATGGGGCTCTATACATACCCGATCTTGATGGCTGCTGACATCCTTATATTCAATGCGAATGTGATTCCCGTTGGCAAAGATCAGGTACAGCATGTTGAAATTGCCCGCGACATTGCCCAGCGTATCAACTCACACTACAGCGCGGAGCTTCTGGTGCTGCCTGAATACCGTATTGAGGACAACGTCGGCACGATTGTTGGCACCGATGGACGTAAGATGAGTAAATCCTACGACAACGTGATTCCTGTCTTTGCAACGCTCGAAGAACGACAAAAGGCCATCAACCAAATCGTAACCGACTCTTCAGCACCCGAAGACAAAAAAGAAGTTGAAGGCACGACAATTTTCAGCCTCTACCAACTCGTAGCCAGTGATGACGAGGCGCAAGACTTTAAGACACGCCTTGAGGCCGGTGGTATGGGTTGGGGCGATGCCAAGAAAGAACTTGGCGAGAAAATGAACGCCTACTTTGGCGACATGACAAACACCTACAACGACTATATGAGCCGCCCCGATGACCTGCGCGGACTCCTGCGCGACGGTGCATCGAAAGTGCGGCCGATTGCCCAGGAGACAATTGCAAACCTTCGAAAAGCTATGGGGATAATCTAATGACAGACGAACAAAAAATTGATGATTTGCTCGACCGCGGTGTTGAAAACATCATTTCAAGCCGAGAAGAGCTGAAAGCTCGACTACTCAGTGGCGACACGTTAAATGTGTACTTGGGCATCGACCCGACCGCCACGCGTATTCACCTTGGTCACGCCTTCAACTTACGCAAGTTACAAATTATGGCTGACCTCGGTCATAATGTAACCTTCTTGATTGGCGACTTCACCGCTCTGGTTGGTGACACCAGCGACAAAAACGATGAGCGGCCGGTGCTTACCAGTGAAGAAATTACTGAAAACTTTGAAAACTACCAGAAGCTGGCCTCAAAACTACTGGACTTCGAAAAAGTCACACTTAAGAGAAACAGCGAATGGCTCAGTCAGCTCACATTTGCTGATGTACTGAAGCTGACACGTGAATTCTCTGTGAATGATTTCATTTCTCGTGAACTTATTCGTGGCCGTCTCGATGATGGTAAGAGAGTCGGTTTGGCCGAAACAATGTACCCGCTAATGCAGGGCTACGACAGCTACATTATGGATACCGATATTCAGTTTGGCGCAACCGATCAAACCTTCAACATGCAGGCTGGACGCACGCTGATTAAACGTTTGCGCGAAAAAGACTCGTTTGTGGTTGCGAGTGGCTACCTGCCCGGTACAGACGGTCGCAAGATGAGCAAGAGCTGGGGCAATGCCATTTGGCTCGATGATTCAGCCGAAGAAGTGTTTGGCAAAGTCATGCGTGTGAGCGATGATGTCATGCATGACTACTTTGTGCTTGGCACCAATCTTCCGCTCGAGCACATATCAGAGCTTGAAGGCCAACACAGCGGTGCGCCAATGGAGCTCAAGAAAGAGCTGGCTCGACAAATTACCCGAGAAATTTGCGGCGAAGCTGCTGTCGCGAGCGCCGAAGAGCATTTTGTTGCCACCGTTCAGAATAAGGAAGCTCACGAGGATGTAACAACTATTCAGGCACAGTCACCGCTCAACTCTCAATCATTGATTGATTTATTCGTGGAACACGGATTGGTTACCTCCAAATCTGAGGCACGTCGACTGTTTGAGCAAGGTGCGATCCGCAATGGCGATGCGCAACTGACTCTTGATGACGAATTGACTATCGATGGGTCTGTTACCCTGCGTGTTGGCAAACGTCGCTACCTCAAGATTGAAGCATAAACTCTATCTTTAATCAGATATCCATTAGCGGTATACTGTAAGACATGAAGGGTATATTTGGGATTGTAATCGGGGTATTTGTGTCCCTATTGGTATGTGTGGCTCCCGTATCTGCACAATCTGTTAGTACCGAAACTATCACCACCTACGTCGATGTCTACCATGACGCGAACACAAACGGCGCGTGGGATAGCGATGAGAGTGCGCTGGCCTGGAATGTGCGCGCGTTAGACATGGATTTTGTCGAGCTTGGCAGCGATGTCGCCTTGGAAGGTGCGCCTGCCCAAATCGTCACCAATGAAATGCCGCGCTACATTTGCTCTGATACCAGCATGGACTGGATTCTAACCCAACCATCAAGTGGTGTGTTTCATCCTGACAATTTGGCGTGGTATTGCTACGACCTGCTTGAGGTAGAATCGGAGGTGTATGTCTTTGGGGTCGCTACCGAGCAAACACCTGAGCCGGCCGGCGAACTGATTGACGAGGGCAATACTCCGGCGACCGAGAAAGATCAAATTGAAGAAGACGCCGGCGCAGTACTTGGCGCAAGTACAGACCCGGCCGTACTTGCCGAAACAGGTTCACCAATTTGGGTGTCTCCACTGGTTGGAATTGTGTTGATAGCATTGGCCATTCGGCTTGCTCGCAACCGCATAATCGAGTAAGATAGGCGTAAGCACTTAGAGATGAAATAAAAACTCCACCACACCCATCAAAATTAGGTGTGAAATAAACATTTTAAAATTCAAAAACGTTAAGACCTGCCCATTGAAGGCAGCGTTTAGGTTTTTGCGCGTAGGGCGCGAAAATTGGGCAAAAAAGCAAAACAATTTCAGACAAAATCTGGCCACTTCACGCAGTTGCGGCTACTCATTGCGGTCTTCCTGTTAGCCACTTTGGTTACAGGTCGGTTTGCGGTTGGCATTATAACCAGTAATGAGGCCAGTAGTGGACCTGAGCGAAATAACACGGCGAGCCAATTGCCTTCTGAGCGAGAAGCGACTGTTGAGCTCGAGAATCAAACAATCCTCGAGTCGGTTCAGGTAGATATCTCTGAAGAGCTCCAAAAACTCGTGAACGACTTTAACGACAAGAATGACGGCTATCAGGCCGTCTATATTCGGGCGCTTGATGATTCCTTTGAAGCAGCCATCGACGCGAATCACCAGATGGACTCTGCGTCATTATATAAAACGTTGGCTGCCTATAAAGTACTGCAACGGATCGATGCAGGCGAGCTGTCCATGCAATCTCGCACCAGTGCCGGCGCATCACTCGAGCGATGCCTCGAACTTGCAATTGTCATTTCAGACAATCCTTGTGGCATCGCCCTGCAATCACTGGCAAATCCATATGATACCGATCAACAAGCCAGGGCCTGGGGCTACACCAACACCACTTTGTCTGGCTACTACCCACAGACATCCGCCTACGACCAATATCAATTGTTCCGAGATATTTACAACGGTAAACGACTATCGAGTGACAGTCATGAACTGCTCCTGACCCATCTTGCCAATCAAGAAATAACCGATCGGACGCCGACCTATCTCGAAGATACCCTCTACCTCAAGACAGGCGATTTAGGTGGCGTGGTGCACAGCTCTGCTCTGGTAGAAACAAGCACAACCGTTTACACTATATCTGTATTAACCAACGAATGGCCGGCCGATTTGAATGCCAAGTACGCTGCCATCTCGGATCTGCATGGAGAGGTGCATCGGGTTGTCACGCAAAGCGAGTCTACGGAGTAAAGTTAAAAAATTTGAGAAGCACCATGCCGCCCTGCTGGTGTTTTTAATGATTGCTTCCGTTTTTGTAATTAATGTAATGGCCTTCTCTGCCGCCTATGACGATGTCCGCTCAATCAGAGAAACGGGCGATGTGCCCATTGTGGTTGTTGAATCAAGTGGCGCATCTTCGCAAAATGAGAACACCGAAACAGGTTACGACTTTCTGGTCGCACTCCGACCAGTTCTTCAAAGTATTATCGAAAAAGAAGGCATCGAAATGGCCGTGTACGTACAAGACCTCTCGACAGGCGAGGTGCTTGGTATAAATGAGAAAACAACATTTGTATCGGCCAGTTTGTACAAAATTTTTGTAAGCTATGAAGTTGCCAGGCAAATTGACATTGGCCTGATTGATCCTGCTCAAAACACGGGAGGCGATGCCGACGGATTAACCGTTCGCCAGTGCCTCGACAAAATGCTCTCAGTCTCCGATAACCCCTGTGGTCGGGCATTGCGCAAGCTGATAGGGGGCGACAACTCGCCACTGCCAGCGATAAGCGAAGCGGGCTTCATTGGCACCAGTCTTGTGCTTGACTACCCGACTACTTCAGCAGCCGACACGGCTTTGTACTTTAGCCGACTCTACCACGGTGACACTTTCTCTCCGGAAACCAATGATTTATTGCTCCAGCCGCTGCTCGACCAAGAGATTAACAACCGCCTGCCTATTGGAGTGCCCGAGGGAACGCAAATTGCGCATAAGACTGCCGATTTGGATGGCTACTCACACGATGGTGGCATATTCTACACGCCGGGTGGCGATTATATACTTGTGGTCCTCAGCGGGCCGTGGCCAAATGGCTACACCGACTCACCAAGTGCCCACATTGCAAT
>JBPEXE010000140.1:0-12535 GCA_052031955.1 Saccharimonadales bacterium (SeqCode) | reverse complement strand
GTAGCCATGCCCACGATGATGCTTCCGATTGTGGTTTTGCTGACAACCTACAGAAGATTATTGGTCGCCTCGCGGATGAGCGTGCTGAGATTGCCGGCTTGATTGATGCGGCGGCACCTGGCGTACGCAGCGCTGAGGTGTGGGATGACGTTATTAATAAGGCGGAAGTGCGAAGTAAGCTCACCCTCCCTACCGGCGAGAACATGATTTCAGATGCGCACAGTAATGGGGCGAACCTGCAAACGCTTGACGGTGACCACGCAGAAGTCGCCGCTGTGGTTAATTTGGCAGATGGTACCACACTCAACACGGGCCGACTTGTCTCACAAGGCCTGCAGTCCTTCAATCTTGACCTTTGGTATGTGCTGGAACAGGCGCGAACACTTGGTCTTGATGAAACCTTCGTCATGCATGCTGCGCTTGGTCTGTATGTCGCAACCGAGATGGTGCTTGTCGAAGACAAGAAACAGATTCGATTGCCAATACTGATACATTCTTAGTTGTTAACGAAAGCACACTCGGCTCTGAGATGTTCGTGCAAATGCACGGATGGGGCGGCGACAGCCACGTCGTTGTAGCTGCCGCCACCCTCATCTCATGCCACCCGCAGGTGGTTCAGCGAACCGTGCTCAGCACGGGGCTCAGGTCGATGTCCTGGTAGACGGTGTCGTTCCCGTCCGGTCGGATGATGGCGCCGCTGAGGCTGAACTCCACGTCCGGTCGTGCCGCACTGAGATCGGCCATCAGGAGGTCCGCCGCCTGCTGCATCTTCAGCATGTGGATGTCGGCCTGGTCGTTGTCCCGGGTGTGGGGGTCGAGGCCGAACTTGCCGCAGTCGAGGTGGTCGTACAGGGCGACCACGAACTGCGTCTGGCTGCCGTGGTTCTTCTCGACCACCGCCAGGGCGGTCAGGATCTGCCGGACGAAGGTCGGGCGGTCCTGGTCATCGAGAAGGCCGAGCGACACGCCGGCCACGGTCACGGTGTACACGGCGTCGAGGCCGAGGTGATCACAGCGCTGTCCCGGGTTGCGGGTCAGACGGCAATCGATGCATTCGATGGCTACTCCGTACATGGTGGAGATGCTCACTTTCTTTTGTCGAGGTGCTTTCGTTGGTTGTGCAAAAAAAAGAACGGAACGAGTCCGTTTGCACAATTCAAATAATACAACTTTTTTAGAATAACACAAGCACTTTTTGTGATGTACGTCACATGACTTCAATCTGTTTATCGAGAGAAGTACTTGCAATTGTCTGTCGTCAGCGTAAACTATCGTTGTAACAGGACAGCGCATGTTTATGCGTGATGTCATCTTTTGGCTAAGGAAAGGACAACAATGAACCTGAAGAAAAAGATTACGGGTATCTTCGCTGGTGCCTCAATACTATCAATTATGCCACTCACGGTGTTTGCCGAGGAAGCTGCGCATACAGCTGAGCACAGCGACGATGGTCATGGTGGCGTTATTCATTTTGGCTTAGTTTTCGCTATGTTTGCGCTTGTGCTGGCGGCGGCGAAGATAGGCAACTTTGTTGAGCGTTATGGGCAACCTGCCGTCATCGGTGAGCTGTTGGCCGGTATCGGCCTTGCTATTGCCGGCTATCTCGGCTGGGGCTTCATTGATCAGATTAACTCGTCAGAAATCATTGCCTTTATTTCAAGCTTTGGCGCCCTCCTTCTTCTGTTCTCAATTGGCCTCGAATCCAATTTGCATGAAATGACCAAAGTCGGCAAAAGCTCAATTCGGGTTGCCTTAATTGGTGTTACCCTGCCGTTCTTAGTGGGTAGCTTTGTGCTTGGTCCAATTTTCTATGGAGATGCTTCGCTAAATGCCCGGCTCTTCCTCGGTGCCGCCTTGGTTGCAACCAGTGTTGGCATCCCATCGTCAGTCCTTCGCCAGCTCAAGCTGACAAAGACTAAGGCCGCTCAGACATTCTTGGGAGCTACCGTAATTGACGATATTCTTGGCCTGATTATCCTGGCCATTGTTTCCGCCATGGCAACAGGGGGCGAGGCTTCCGTTGGCTTAGTTTCTCAGTTGGCGCTTAAGTCGTTTGGTTTCCTTGGTGGCGCCATCCTGATTGGCTCACTTCTTACGAAGCCTCTATCGCGCTTGTTTGGTAGCATTCACACCGGCATTGGCATGAAGGTGTCTTTTGCCCTATCCTTTGCGCTCATCCTTGGCTATTTGGCTGAAGTGTTTGGCCTTGAGCCGATTATTGGTGCGTTTGCGGCCGGTCTTTTGCTCGATGCGGTACACTTCGACCATTTCGATGATCCTGAGACAGTCAAAGATTTGAAAGAGCTCGAGTTTGATGCGCCAAAGGACCGTAAAAAAGTGCTGACGCTCATCAACAAGCACAAGCACTCACATGTAGAAGACTTGATAAATAACATTGGTTTGATTTTCATTCCTGTCTTCTTCCTCAGCATTGGTTTGCAGATTGATATCGCGTCATTGCTGGAGCCGAAGCTCTATCTGATTGCTTTCCTGATGGCAATTGCGGCCTTCTTCACCAAGTTTATTGCCGGATTTGGTGCCTCGGGTAGCCGTGACATCAAGATGTTTATTGGTTCGTGTATGGTGCCTCGTGGTGAGGTTGGCCTCATCTTTGCCGCTACCGGTAAGTCGCTTGGCGTGCTGGATGATGAACTCTTTTCAGTCATTGTACTCGTTGTAATGCTTACTACATTCGCTGCCCCACCTCTGATAAAGAAGTTTGGTCAGCGAATCGCATAGCCCTCAAACGTGGCATTCATCGCCATTTAGAGGCATACTGTGTCTATGAGTGAATATCGCCCTGAGCGCCTTCTATGTGTTGTTGCCCATCCGGATGACGTCGAAGTTACCATTGGCGCGACTGTTGCCAAATGGGCTGCAGCCGGCACGGAAGTATCGATGTTAGTGTGTACGGATGGCAGCAAGGGTTTTTCTGACCCTGCCAAGGCAAAAGAAATTGCCAAAACGCGCGCACAAGAAGAAGCCAAGGCAGCCAAGATACTTGGTGTCAGTTGTTGGCACCAGCTTGAATTTGCAGATGGTGAAATTCGTGTAAATGACCGACTACGCTCAGAAATCGCCAAATGTATTCGCGCCCATAAGCCGGACGCCGTATTTACGATGGACCCTACCTTTTTCTACTCCGTGCAATGGAGTTATGTGAACCACCGTGACCATCGCGCAGTTGGTGAGGCAACCTTCGATGCGGTCTACCCCATGGCGCGCGATGCCTCTGCCCTTCCGGAGCTCATGCGGGAGAATTATGAGCCACACAATGTAAAAACCTTACTGCTGGCCAACTTTGAGAATGAAAACCACATGATTGATGTTAGTGAATTTATCGAGAAGAAGTATGATGCGCTTCGTGCACACGAGAGTCAGTTTGGTGATGCTACCGGCGTAATCGACTTTGTAACAAAGCGAGCAAAAGAAGACGGACGCACGATTGGCGTCGATTTAGCTGAGGGCTTTGTTAAAATCGAGGTCTTCTAATCGACCATGTATTCTTGGGCGTCGGGGTAGGAATTATAGCCACGGGCCCGCATGCTAGCACAGTAGGCGCCAGCTTCACGAATCGCTACTAGATCACCAATTGATGCCCTGTTAAGATTGCGTGTTTCAAACTCTTCGGGGTCACCCTGGGCAACGGTCAGTGTGTCGCCTGTTTCACAGTTGTGTCCGACGACAATGTAGTCATGTTTTTCGGTTGCGTCGTTGAGCACCTCAATTTCGTGATACGCACCATACATGCTGGGCCGCAATATATCATTCATACCAGTGTTTAGGCGGATAAAGGTGTGTCCGGCCTCTCCCGTGTCAACGATATCATCAACTTGGGCAATCAGGGTGCCGGCATGAACCACTAGGAAACGCCCAGGCTCGATTTCGAGCTTAATCTTTCGGCCGTGGTCAGATTGAAAATCGGCCACTTTATCGGAGATCGCGTCAATGATTGCTTCAACATCGGCATCGTGCTCACCTGGGCGATACGCCGACTTAAAGCCGCCTCCCAGATTGAGATGTGTGACGTCCGGTAGTTGATGCAATAACTCAAGTGAATCGGCAGCCACCTGTGACCACACTGCCGGATCGGTGCCCGTTCCAATATGTATTTGTACATGATTCACCTTCAGCTCATGCTTTTTCGCGAGGCTAACCACATCTGATAAATACTCGTGCCAAATGCCGAAACTAGCGTTTGGGCCTCCGGTCGTCAGGCGATTATTGGCGCCGGAGCCAACACCGGGATTTATGCGTATGCCAACTTCCTTCGGTCGATTCTGGAGCGTGGCGAATGTTTCGAGCTGATTTAGCGAGGTTGCAATAAAGATAACGCCGGCATCGACTAGCGCCGCAAGATTGTGGGCTGACTGTTGTGACGAAAGACTAATCTTCTTGCCGGTGATACCAAGATCGAGCAAGTGCTGTGCCTCGTAGCTTGAGCTGGCATCAAAATGGAGTCCGGCTTTATCAAAAATATCAATAATTTCAGGGAACGGGTTTGCCTTGATTGCATACCGAACGGTGAGTCCAAACGGTGCTGACAGACTCGCTGCAAATTTTGCAGACTGCTTGAGTTGGCTACGACTGTATTCGAATCGTGGTGTTTCCATTCCGTTTATTCTACCATGCAGTCCTTGTCCTGTACCTCTGAAAGTGAAAACCCAGCCGACCGTAGCCGACTGGGTATTATCACCTCCCGTTGATGAAGAGAATCGAACGCTTGCGCATCGCTACCAACATGCTGCCGAGTAGTACGGCGTAGATGATGGCAGAAATGACAAATGTCCTCTGCAGGCCGATGCGGTCGGCCATGGCTCCAACTCCCAGTCCGAAGACGATGAAGAAGAGCCGTGCGATGAGTCCATTGACCGATTCAACTGTGGCTCGAAAGTCAGAGTCAATCAGCCGATGGATACGGTCACTGATGAGTGGTCGAGACAGGCCGCGGACCGCTTCAAAGCCAATGAAGGCAGGAAGCAGCCACGGACTGAAGCCGAGCGCAATCACCAGGTATGTACACACGCCGACCGTCGGCAAGGCAATCAACAGTTTGGCTGATCCAAACCGATTCGACAACGCCTCTGCCTTCCAACCGAAACCGGCCAGAAACATGTGCTTTGCGAACCAGATGACGCCGAACCAGCCGATAGCGATGCCGGCCTGCTCGTAGTATGGCTGTGCCAGCCAGACAACGGTGTACGTCATGGTGGCAAGACCCGCGTTGTACAGGATGAGCCACTTGACGCCACTGTTCTCGTGCAGGGAATGTCGGACTACCTGAGCGATGGCTCGCCATGGATGTTCTGAACTTTCCCTTTTGTGCGGGGGTTCAATCAACATGTAGGCAAACGGAATCGCAAAGATGGCCACGACGACCTGACCATACAGTGGCGCGCGCAAGCTGATGACAGCCAGCAAGCCACCGATGATACCGGCGATACCCTCAGAGAAGGCACCAATCGCCAATCCGCGGGCATTCTGTCGCAGGTTGGCTTCCGTCTCGCCCATCGCATCCAGTGAGTCGTACAGCGTCGCCGTGTCAGCCCCACTGATGAAGCTAATCGACAATGCCAGTAGGACTTCGGCAACTGCCAGTTCCCAAAATCCGTAGGCAAACGAGTAGACGCACCAAGCCGCCAATGATGTCCAAAGCCCGAGAATGATACTGAGCCGCCGCGTGTAGCGGTCGGCAAAGTAGCCGCTCGGTACCTCAAATATCACCGTCCCGAGGGAGAAGATACCCTGCAGGATGAATATTTCTGCATAGTTCAGCCCCAGGTCTTCAAAGAAGATCACAATCACCGGCATGGAGACCATGAACGCCTTGAAGGCTCGGATGATGAAGATGAGGCGGATGTTCCGTCGCATGTTCTCTTTCATGTTTTCCTTTCCTCCACCCTATTGGGCGGAAAATTAGTTTATAGAGGTATAGGCCTTAGATAATCCAAGACCAGATATGTCTCCAAAATGGTTTACAAGCTAAAAGAGTCTCCCGTTTGGAGACTTATCTCGTGCTACATTGTTCTAATTTGTATGTTGAAGAGATAAGTTTCACATCACGCAGGTGTTTGTGAGCATTCCGAAATCGGCATCGGAATTGATGGCCGAGCCAGGAACAAATTCAAACTGGTGATATGAATACTTGTGTTTCATAAGCACAAACAATACCAGTGCATTAGGAAGTTGTCAAACAAATTATTGATAAACAGTAGTAAATGTGGTATAATATATATTTGTGAGGATATCTCACATGCGCGGAGGCACAACTGCCTCTCGTACCCTACGACATGAGGAGGATGACTTGGAGCTCGAACTCCGAATCACCTATCTGCGGAAGCGCGTTGCTGCGCTCATCCAGGCCGGCGGGTTCGCCGAGGACGATGTCACGTCCGGAACGAATCTGATGGCCGCGCTCAACGAGTGCATTCCCGAGCTCAAGCGGCTCAAGATGCGTCTCGGTGACGAGGTTTGGGAGAGCTTCGTCAACCTGAGCGAGGAGCTGCGCGTGTGCGTCCGCGAGGGCCACAACTGGACTCGGTTCCAGGAGCTCAGCTCCGTCCCACCGGGCGGCTTCGGCCGCTCTGCAAAGCAGCGGAAGTGCCGTGACTGCAACCAGGTGCATACCAAGTACCTGGCATGGAACGGTGCGCCGAACGGCAACTACTACCCGCAGCTCGACATCGGTGCCCGTATCCCGGGCGCCCGTGGTGACCGTCGTATCTACCCGCGCCATCACTGGCTGCTGGAGCGATACTTCTACATCACGGAGGCCATCCAGGCCGCCGAAGCGCGAGTCGGCACGCTCCCCCATCGACCCCATCTGCGGGTCGTCGCAGCCTGATCGAACCGTCCTGGGCTCACTTCGGTGGGTCCAGGACGGACAGGTGCATCCTCCTCACTAACTTTATGAACTTATGGGCGCAAGAATGTCAGTAAGCCCAAGCCAATCGTAACGGCATGGCCAAATGATGGCACGCGGATGTTGCGGGCATTCGGAATTATCATATCCTTCAAGGGCACAACACCTTCCCATAGAGGGCGGTATGTAACCATGCTCATGCGCTGTTCTGGCGTGAGTGTTTGAATCACTTTCTCAGAGGTTTTTACGATATCAACAAGCGATGCCGACAATGCAGTGTATTTTGGGCCGATGGTTTCATGCCCCAATAGCTTCGGGCAGACAAGTTTGAGGCCAGAAATCCGGGAACCACGTTCTCGGAAGAGGCACATGGCCAAGGGGCCACCCGCACTCGCGCCGTATACTTCGGCTTCATCGGTGACATGCTCATCAAAGAAATCAAGCAGGCGTTTGATTTTGGCATCGGCGGTTTCAGGGGTGTGCCACCGTGGATTGAACACCAAAGATTCGGTGCCTTTTTTTCGCCACCAGTATCTAATCAGCTGTTGTTGTCTTTGAATTGTCTTTTCATCGCCAAAGCCAGGCAGGTAGATTATCTGTCGCATACACCTATTCTAACCGAGATGCGAAGCCCTGCCTATTTGTCCCAGGTAAAGCCGTTGCCGAAGTGGCCGTATTCGGCCGTTTTGGCGTACTGTGGCTTGCGTAAGTCGAGTGCTTTGGTGATGCCGTTTGGTGTCAGGTCGTAGCCCTCAACGGTCTCTTCCTTGCCATCAATGATGACGGTCGCCTGTAGCGGCTCGGCGACACCAATTGCGTATGCCAAGTAGCAATAGACTTCTTTGGCGCCGGTTTTCTTAAGGTAATCAACGGCAACTTTGCGCGCCATGTAGGCCGCAGAACGATCAACTTTTGACGGGTCTTTGCCGGAGAACGCGCCACCACCAATTGGAATACGTGGTCCATAATTATCGACAGCGAGCTTTCGTCCGGTTAGGCCGGCGTCAGCCTCAAATCCGCCGATGTTCCAGTCGCCGGCCGGATTGGCGTGAATTGTCGTGTTTGGGTCGTGCTCATTTTCTTCCAGCCAGGCATTGATGAGCTCGATAAGCTCAGCTTGTGTCGCGTTTTGGAAACTAGCCACTACAGATTCAATCGAACCATTGTGTGTCGTGACCTGTGTTTTTCCATCAAACGGAAACTTTTCGTAGATGTAGCGGTTAAGGTCTCGCGACAAATCGACTTCAAGTGGCAAGTGATTGGCGGTTTCGGATGTCGCATAGCCAACCATGATGCCCTGGTCGCCTGCGCCGCCCGTATCGACGCCCTGGGCGATTTCCGGGCTTTGTTCTGACACGTGGACGGTAATGTCTACATCGTCGCCTAAAATCGTGCGAGCGAGCTTCTCATAGTCGAGCTTGGTGTGGGTTGTAATCTCGCCGGTGATGAACACCTTGCCGTGGCCGCCGACGGTTTCAATCGCGACGCGTGAGTTTGGATCGCCTTCGAGAGCGGCATCCAAGATAGTGTCACTGACGCGGTCACACAGCTTATCTGGATGTTTTGGCGATACTGATTCTGCAGTTTGGTACATAAAAAAACTCCTCTTTTCTTATGTGACCATCTCGGTAAGAAAATCGGAGCGAATCTCGTCATATCTATTCCGCAACATATGCGGATGAGATGGAGCACCGTGCCCATGTTGGGTCGGTTGCTGGCAGGTCGCAGGGCTCAATCCCTCGCTGCCTCTTGATACTTACATTGTTAACGTATTCAGCATAGCACAACTCAAAATAGCCACAAGTTTCTTGCATTAGCACTCTTGACATGAGAGTGCTAACTTATCTAAAATGGAGTTAGAGCGAGAGCTCTGATTATCAATAATCTCTTGAAGGAGGACGAAATGACACAACTTACACGTTTTGACCCGTTCGAGGAGATGCGGGCCTTACAAAAACAATTTTTTGGTGATGACTGGATGTCATCGCCGTTACAGTTGAAGGGTGTCCAAATTCCAACTACTGATGTCTACACCGAGGACGATAAGCAGATGGTTGTAGAGGCGCACCTGCCCAACTTTGAAGAAAAAGATATTGACGTCAGTGTCGACAAGGGCGCGCTCGTGATTCGTGCCGAAAAGCACGAGAAAGACGAGGAGAAGAAAAAGAACAAGCGTTACGTCGTCCGTGAGAGTAGCTCAAGCTTCTATCGTCGCATAGCACTGCCTGAGCACGCTAACGAGGACGCAATCGATGCACACATGAGAGACGGTGTGCTTAAAGTAGAAGTTCCTTTTAAGGCCTTGCCTGAGCCCAAGAAAATTAGCGTTAAAACCAAGAAGTAGCTATTTTTCGACAATCGGGCTGATGTCTGATTGGAACACTTCGGAAATCATCGCGGTATATGCCGCGATGTTTTCTTTGAAGAGGGCTGGTCGCTGTTTCTGAATCTGGCCAACCACGTAGTAGCCGATTGCCATCATGGCGCCATAGTCGGCATTTTCTGGTAGCGGAATATGCAAGCGCTTGTCTGGGCTGCCCCAGGTGGTATTTTCTTCGCCAAAACTAATGAACAGCTCATCCGATGGTACAACGGTCGTGGCGTGTCGAACGTATTCGGCGGTTTCGACTTCTCGGGACACGGTGCGACCAAATAGCTCAATGAATTTCACGTTGAGCATGCGCATAATTCCACTGAATTGTGGCGGCACAATAAGATAGTACTTGTCGATAGCGTTAAAATCAGGCATTTCGATTGTGGCAATGCTGGTCTCAATAAACTGCTGAATGGCCTCGGCGCTTTCACCGGTTTTGCCCAGAATCATGCCCATATATGTGGATGTGTTGTAGGTGTATGGTTCTCGGTTTTTAGGAAAAACGTAGACGCGGTCGCCTCTGTCCAGATACATTTCGCCTTCGGCTTCAGAACCTGCGGTATTCGTAATCAAAACGACGTTCTTGTAATATTTTTTAGCCACTTTGGCGATGATAGGTGCATGCTTGGCTCCACTGGCGGAAACGAGCACTACCGAATCAATCGATGGGATATTCTTGAGAGCTTCCTCAAAGGTGCTTTCTGAGGCAAATACGGCATTTGTGTTCTGAAATATAATTCGTCCGGTTGCTTCGGCATTACCCGACCCGACTACCAGGGGGTGCTCGAGATCATCGACGTTCACTTCCGGAAGCGTATTGCCGGCAAATAGCTCTAGGGCACCAAACACAACGGTGTCAAGATTTGGTAGGTTGTCGATATCAAAACTGTCTAATTCTTCGATGTAGCTCATTGGGTAACCCTCCTGATTCTTATCATAGTGTACGGTATTGTGTCGCGTGATGTCGACTACTCATGATAATGACTCGCTGAGTAGCGACTCAATAAACTTCTTGGTGCCCGATACACTCTCGCTAAAGTCTGACACGTCTGGGAAGTCTAGGTTTTGGATATGCCTCCACACTGTCTCTATCAACTGTTTTAGTTCAGCCGCCTTGTCATCGGAGAACTCAATATACAAGGGTTCGAGCAATTGGCCGGTTGTGTGGCTGGGCTCAACAAACTCAAGTCTGGCTGATTCCACCGTGTACCCCTTGAAGGTGTTGCTGCCCTCTATCAAGAATTTATATAGATAGAGCTGTTGCTCATATTTCAGGAGCTTGGTATTGCTCTTCCAGGCCGTGTAACCCGTGCCAGTTTTATAGTCGGCAATTCGAACTGTTTTGTTTGCCTGATCGACTTCGAGTCGGTCAATCTTTCCGCTTAAGTGCGCATCGCCAATCAAGACGCCTTCGTTGAAGAAATTAACCTCAGACTTTGCGCCGGCTGCAAACATATCGGTGCGACCAGCCAAATAGGTTCGAAGAGCCTGCTCACCTTTTTCTTCAACAGCTGCAAGGTCGGCATTGGCAATGTAGCGTCGAGTAAGCTCTTGCTTATACCACGCGACTGCAGCATCAATCGTTACTTCTTCACCGTTGTTGTGGCGGTTTTGGAACCATTCCAGTGTGTTATGAATTGCCGTACCGTACTCTCCATCCACGCTTGGCGCCTGCGGGAAACGCAGAATGGTGCCGAAGTAAAACGCGTCGGGCCCGCCATACTCCATGTCTATGAATGTATTGAGATGCGTCGGACTCATTCGGTAATGGGTTAGGCGCTCTTGCAGTAACGTTTTCAGCGCGACCGGATAGTCAACATGGCGCATCTGCCAGAGCGTCTCGATGTGAGACATTAGCATGTCTTTGCTTTCCTCTGACTTTTGAACTGCCTGATAGGCTTCGGGTAGAATCAATGTTTTCCCCTCGGCCTCGTTGAGATATTTAACGGCCTCATTTTTGCCGCCGGTATCTTTTAGCTGATGTGAACTAATATAGAGTCCGTGCTTGGCACGCGTAATTGCAACAAAAAGTAAGCGTCTCAGCTCATCTTCGTCACCACCGACGTACCGAATGTACTCAAGGTTAGGCGGCAAGGACAGTTTGTTATTGTTCGATTTTGCCTTAGAGCCCCACACGTCGTCATGTGCCGACAGGATAAAAACATGTTCAAACTCAAGTCCTTTCGCTTTGAAGGCGGTCATGAGCTGCACGGCCGATTCCGACTGGGCGATTGGATGCGAATTGACCAAGGCTTGATCGGCCTCTGCATAGAGGCGGAAGATATCAAGAAAGCCCTGGAGGGTAAGTTTTCGGTCGTCATCGGTTTGATACTCGCGCAACTTGCTTCGAATGACGCTTAGGTGCGAGATTGTTTCATAGTATTCGAGTGGCTTCGAGGCTTGTTTGTCTTTGGCGAAATAATAGTTGCGCAACGGTGCGATGTAGCTGGTGTCCTGGTCAATTTGAACGGACTCAACACCGGTGAGTGCGTCCAGAATGTGTTCGAGTGGCAGGGTGTCTGCCTGCATGCCAAGCGCCAACAGGAACATGGTCGGCTCGCGGAGGCGTGGTTTATCGAGCGCAATTTGCGCCCAGCTTCGCTTTTCAGTGCGGTCATAGTGCTGCCAATTTACGTGCCATATATCTTCGGTCGGTATCCCCCAGAACGGCAAGCTCAGGACTATCGGGAAGAGCCGGTTGGCTTCGGCGTGCTGCTTGTCTTGCAGTGCCGCCAGCAGTTCGGTCATTAAACGCAACGCTTCAACAATTGGTGTCTCAAGAATGTTCTCACGCTTGTCATAGCTGACCGGGGTGTCACTTTGGTTGATAAATGGCACAATCGCCTCAAGCAGTCGGTGTTTTGGCGCCAGTACGGCAATCTCATCAGGCGAAACGCCCGCATCTATAAGTGACTTGATTCTTTCTGCAACCCAGGCATACTCACTGGCTTGCGAGATAAACTCATGCCGCTCGATGGTGGCATCATCGGGCAGGCTATCGTTGCTGGCCTCAAGTGTCTTCGCTATCCCCTCCAGATGATGGTGGAGTCGATTTTCAATTTGCTCGCCAATATTATGAGCGGTATGAATGATGTCGCGGTGCGACCGGTAGTTCTTAACGAGATTTATAATCTCAACATCGCGGAAGGATTTCGTGAATTTTGTCATGTTCCCTACTTCAGCGCCTTGGAATGCGTAGATGGCTTGGTCGTCATCGCCGACTGCCATAATGTTCGGCCGACCCTCATGGACGGGGTGGTTTGCAATTTCATACACCAAATCAAACTGGGCGGTGTTGG
>JBPEXE010000014.1:0-2387 GCA_052031955.1 Saccharimonadales bacterium (SeqCode) | reverse complement strand
AATCGGACATCTTGAAGGTCTCGCAGAGCAAATCTATCTCGACAACGAGTATGACCCCGATGAAGCTCGAATGCGCGCACAAATGGATGTGGCTGAAGATCTCGCACACCTATTTGGACGCATGATGGAAGAAGACCGCACAGCCAACGAAGTGCTGGCCGAATTGGAGGTATCAGCCTAATGTTTACACTCGAACTCGTAACCCTCAATGGACTTACCTTCTCAGACGATGTTTTTGAAGTGGTTTTGCCGACACCCGATGGACTGATTGCAATTTTCCCGCACCACATGCCATTGGTATCACTGGCCTCACCTGGCGTCATCTCTATCCGATACCGCGAATCCGATGCTGACAACAAGCTGGAGCTATTCGCGACAAACGGGGGTATTATCGAAGTCAGCGATAAGCGCGTGCGCGTTCTTGTTGATGAGGCCGATGACACTGCTGACGTTGTCGAAAAAGAAATCGAAGCCGCTCTTGCGCGCGCCAAGGAAGAAGCTCAGAACGCAAAAGATCAGGTTTCGCTTGATAAGGCTAATCAAATCATCCAAACCCAACAGGCTCGACTTAAAGTCGCCGACATGAAGCGTCGTAAGCGAAGCTAATCCACACCTTTTTTGGATTTTTTCGCAAACAGATGTGCTTGTGCTTGCTAACCTTGCAACTAGGTGGTTAAATAAGGGCAGTAAATATATTTGGTTTGCTGGAGGTGGAGCAGACCCTAAACGACTCGGGGAGGTTGTATGGGATCAAAGATATTACGTAATCTTAAGGGCAGTTTTGTTTGGTTTGCCGCGCTAACGCTCATTCTTTCGCAAATGCTGTTCCCTATTCTGGCGGTCTCGACTGCCTATGCGGGCGCGAATGATCTGACAGTCTCGGACCATGAAGGTCAGTTAGACCCGGCAGGTACTTATTCAAATGGAAACATCACACAGTATTCCGAATTAGATTCCATAAACTTTCGATTCACACTAACCGCCTCGGCAGCCAGCAGCGGTCAAATGCAGGTAGAGTTCTCTGAGTATGACGGCAAGTGTACGTTCTTTGATGGCTCTTTTTCGCTTGGTACCCACGATGCCTCGGCCCCAGCAATTGATCCCGTTTCCGGCGCAGTGCCTACCGTTACCCCGAACGGTGCGGCAACTGCAGTAAGTGGTGAGTGGATTCAGCTTCTTGACGTGAATTTTGCAGGTGCAGGTGAAGTTGTTGTCAATTACTACCTAACCCTTACCGATGAAGCTGGCGACTGTAACGGCTCATCACAACATTCGCGACTTGGCAACTCCGCTAGCACTGGCGACTTCGCTAACATCGGTGCCCAAAACGTCCCCGTTCCAGCCAAAGACATTATCGAACTAGCAGCCATCACAGCCACTAAATACATCGACGATGACGGCGACGGTCAAACCGACCGCACAGCCGGTGCTGGTGAATGGAGCTTTAGCCTCAATGGTGGAACCTTTGTCGAAACCGACGCTAACGGCCAGGTTGTATTCCCCAATCTTGAATCTGGCACATACGTCGTAACCGAAGAAAACGTCGATGGGTACTCTTTCCTTGGCGTTAACGGCACAAACTGTGTTGTTTCGGCTACCCCACTGTCAGGCGATGCAACTGTTACGGCTGCACCAACCGCGGTTGATGCCGAATGTGAATTCTCAAATGGTCTTATCCAAAAATCGACACTCATCCTGCAAAAGACCGTTATCAACGATGATGGTGGCACGCTAACCGAGGACGATTTCCCTGTGACGATTGACAACCAGTCAGCCGACTGGGGCTCAAACGAGGTTGACGGCGGCACATACACGGTCGCTGAAACTACGCAGCCTGGCTACGCTCCTAGCGTGTGGGGCGGCGATTGTACCGATGGTGGTGAGGTAACACTGGCACCAGGCGAAACCAAGACTTGTACCATAACCAACGACGACATCGCACCTACCCTATTCGTTCAGAAGAATGTGACCAATGATGACGGCGGGACCGTTAATTCATCTGAATTCAACCTGTACTTAAATGGCGGCGCTGTTGTTAATCCGGTTGTGACTGATTTTGCAACTAGCCCAACTGATAACTACACCCGATATGCGACAGTAGATGTCGAAGCCGGTGTAGCGCAAACAGTAAGTGAAGACCTGCCAGTAGGCGGTGGCTACGAGCTAACAGCAATCAGCTGTACCGACATCACAGATGCTCAGAACCCAACCGGCGTTGGCAACGGTTTTATTCCAGAACTGGGTCACAACTATGCTTGTCGAATGTTCAACAACGACATCGCCCCTACTCTCACAATTGTTAAGACAGTTGTGAACGACAACGGCGGAACTGCTGTTGCTGATGACTTCCAAGGCTACATTGATGCTGTTGAGACAGACTGGGAAGT
>JBPEXE010000139.1:0-2330 GCA_052031955.1 Saccharimonadales bacterium (SeqCode) | reverse complement strand
GCAATAAGGTTGGCGCGCGAGTCATCAACGAAGAGAATCTGCTCTGGTTCCACCCCCGCCATCGCCTGGGCAATTTCATACATTTGTGGCTCCGGCTTAATGGCGTGCACCTGCGACGAGTCGACAATACAGGCGTAGTCGATGTCGGGAATGAGCCCCTTTTTGCGTAGCTTCTCAATAAAACCTTCGTTTGTGTTGGTAAGCAAACCAACGCGGTGAGTCTTGCTAAATTCACGTACAAAATTGTGCATTTCAGTAATCGGCTCTACCGCCGCCAGATAGCTTTTCGCCCAATCAAACTTTTTAATCTTGAGGTGGTCGGCCATCACGGCATTAAACTGAGCGAGGTTCATCTCGCCTCTGTTGGCGGCATCGTTGTAGTGCCATAGGGCATTCTCGACTTTATCAATTCCCAGGTGATTATCATGTGCGATTTGCACCAACGCCTTCTGGTAAAAGTGCACCAGCACTCCATTCATGTCGCAGAACAAGAATGTCTCACCCGGCTTGCCTTTGTGGTGGGCTTTCAACACTGGGCT
Source organism: Saccharimonadales bacterium (SeqCode) (assembly GCA_052031955.1). Classification (GTDB taxonomy): domain Bacteria; phylum Patescibacteriota; class Saccharimonadia; order Saccharimonadales; family JBPEXE01; genus JBPEXE01. The sequence continues at coordinate 1,791 of JBPEXE010000139.1, read as the reverse complement.
CACCAACAAGTCCTCAACCTTACATCCGAGGGCGTGCGCAATCGAGTCAATTGTAAACACCGATGGGTTCTTAACGACTCCCCGCTCGATTTTTGCTAATGTAGAGTAGGCGAGTGAGGCGTGATCTGCCAATTGTTCCTGCGTTAAATTGCACTCTTCACGTCGCTTTTGGATGGCTTTGGCTAATGACTTATAATCTGCGTCTTTCATACTAGTACTATAGTACTAGTATTTTAGTATTAGTGCAATTTCACATCCGCATGCATAACGGGGGAGAGCAGGGGCGCAACATGCTAGAATTAAGCATATGCATAATATTTGGCGCGCCCAGCGCTGGCTAGCTCATAAATTATCGGTTGCACTCCTGGCGAACGCGGTGGCGTTTGGTATCCCGTTGTTGGCGTTTGGCATACACATAACCGACCCTCAAATTATGAAGGACTGGCTCAGTAGCACCGATACCTACGAAACGCTCATTAACGAAAGTCTTAACCTCATCGAGCTGGAGGCAACTAATGCGGAATCCGAGGGTTCGCTGGGGGACTCACTCGCACAAAACCCATTTGTTGACGCGGCCACCGTTACCCAGGCTTTGCGCGAGACATTGTCGCCCGAATTCATACAGGCCGAAGCCGAAGATTTTATCGACGGCGCTTATGAGTGGCTGGACACACGCAGCGAAGTACCAAACTTCGAATTTTCGCTGGCCGAGAAAAATGACGAACTGTCCGAAGCACTCGGTGAGTCGCTGAAACAACAATTTGAGAATATGCCTGAATGTACGCCCGAAGAGTTTACGCCAACCTTTAACCTGCTCGAAACACTGTGCCAGCCGCCCGGCATCGACTTGTCACGAGAGGTTGATGCGCTAGTTGCGGAGCTGGCGGGCGAGGAGGGACTCTTATCAAACGCCACGTGGGATGGCGATGATTTAATTCGGATGGAAGGGGAGGAGTCCGGCCTGTCGGAGACACAAGTTGATTTTGCGCAAGGTGCCTATGACGGCCTGAAGAATGGTCCAATGTATCTGATTTTTGCCGGTATCTTTGCGATTCCGGTTATTTTCTACTCATCCCGATCGCAGTACCGCGGCTACAACGAAATTGCCAACACTCTCTTTAGCGGTGCGATGTTTACCTTCATCCCGGCAATCATCATCGCGCGCTGGGAAAACATCATCACCAGTCTGATTGGGTCACGGAATGACGTGAGCACATCATCAGTTGACGCTGTCCGCGCGTTGTTTGAGCCGTTTCTTGAAGCGGCCGTAAACGATATTGCATCATTGACCGCCTGGATTTCCGGATTCGTCCTTATCATCGGCGGACTGATGGTGGCGTATGGATTTTACCTACGCAAAATCTACCAAGAACAAGAAGATGATGATTTGGCCGAGGAGATTGCTGCGGCCAAGGAAAGACGTCGCATACAAGAAGTGAGACAACATGCCAAGAAGCGCGCACGACACACCGACAAGACACTCGACCCGGAGACAAAAAAACCACTCGTACATACACCGGCTACACTTTCCAAAGAAGAAGCAGCTCGCATTGCACGTGATCCAAAGTATTGGAATCGGCCACTTACCGAACTCAAACCCAAAACTCACCAAGAGGACGACAATCAGCGTAAATAAAAAACGAGCCGAATGACTCGTCTTTAATCGTTTGGCGGAGAGGGAGGGATGCCGTGCTTCGCCTGGGCTCAACTTGCTCACAAAGAAAATACCCCAGGGGGGTGCTTTCTTTGGCTCGCTGCGCTTCGCCGAACCCCGCGCTGGTGCGCTTGGAT
>JBPEXE010000138.1:0-1820 GCA_052031955.1 Saccharimonadales bacterium (SeqCode) | reverse complement strand
CACATAGACGGCGCGGTTTGGCACCTCGATGTCGGCTCATCACATCCTGGGGCCGGAGCAGGTCCCAAGGGTTCGGCTGTTCGCCGATTAAAGTGGTACGCGAGCTGGGTTCAGAACGTCGTGAGACAGTTCGGTTTATATCCGATGTGGACGCAAAGAAACTTGAGGAGAGTTGCCCCTAGTACGAGAGGACCGGGGTGAACGAACCACTGGTGTATCGGTTGTCGTGTCAGCGGCATTGCCGAGTAGCTATGTTCGGACGGGATAAGCGCTGAAAGCATCTCAAGCGCGAAGCCTCCTCCAAGATTAGGTTTCTCTATGAGCGCCCTGAAAGACGATCAGGTTGATAGGTACAAGGTGTAAGTACAGTAATGTATTCAGCTGAAGTATACTAATAGCGCCACTGACTTTTTATGCTCTAGGCATTCGCCTTGCGGATTTATTCGCAAGCGAGCGCCTAGGAGTAAGGTATGTCAGTACGACTAGTGATTGTTGTGAGCTATAACGCTTACGACCGAGAAGTCTTAAAAAGTAATCCGTGCCCATCCATTGGACACCAGTCTTTGATCAAATCGACGAAATTGGTCAGGGAGTGGTGCCCATAGCGCTAGGGAAACACCTGTTCCCATACCGAACACAGAAGTTAAGCCTAGCAGCGGTGACAATACTGTTATGTGGGAAGATAGCACGGTGCCACTTTATATAGAAAACCAGGCCATACGGTCTGGTTTTTTATATTCAGCGGGGCCGGGTTTTTCTTTTGAGAAGTGTTGTCAAAGACCTTAAATTGACAAAAAAGCAAAAGCATGTTAGATTGATTATATCAATTCAAAAACGGCTGTGACCAATATCACGGCAGGCAAAAACAAAAACAGATACCATAAACCAAAAGCAAAGGAGAGGGTATGCAAGACTACCAATCAGACGCGGAAACCGAAGCTTTAACTGAACAGGTTGATATTGAGGCCTGTAATTCAGTAGAAAATGTCTGGCAAAATAACCTCATCTCTCTTGTTACGACTGCGATTGCCGTAGGTGTTTCATACCTCCTTGTTGTCGGCGTCGTACTTATCCAAGCATAAGAAAAATTCATGTAGTTACACCGTAGGGTGTTTGCTATCATAGGTGTATGAGATATGTAAAAAACCTGGCGGGGTTGGCGATTGTTCTGCTTGCTTTCGTGTTCGCACTTTTGGTGTCACTCTCGATGGTCATCTTCGCATTTATGCTGTTTAGAAATAGTGGCTTGAGCCTGTTTGGCTTGCTGATAATGGTGATCGGCATCGCTGGCACGTATGTTGTTGGTAATGTCCTTTGGCTGTTTGCGCGCAACTTTAGCCTGGCAGAGCTGATGTCGCCAGATCACGTCGCTTCTCGAGACGATGCACCGGTTGCTCTGGAAATTCGTTACGACAAATCGAAGAGCCGGAGCTACCTCGTGGACAGTCGACGTTCACCTCGAGCGACAAATCCAAAGAAGTTAGGACGGGGTGTGTTTATCATGCAGCGAAAGCGTGGCTCATTCATGCAAGATAGAAGCGTCATTACCCTGATTGATGCAAAAGGCAGCAATATTACATCGGTCCGGAACTTTGGTGAGAAAATCCACTTTGAGTTTAAGGATAAGAACAGCGCTCATACGGCAGAAGTGACCGCCGTAACAGAGCATACCTGCAACTTTGAACGGAAGCAGTCATGGGACCCAGTGGTTGGCGGTCCGGATGTGAGCAAAGAGAAGTTAGCCGAAATGTGGGTGGATTCACTCAAGAAGGATATCCAGGGTGGACCAGAATCAGCAGCCGAATAACCCTGCGCCGCCT
>JBPEXE010000137.1:0-2386 GCA_052031955.1 Saccharimonadales bacterium (SeqCode) | reverse complement strand
CGCCATTATTTTGCATCCCCGATGCAAAATAATGCCTAACGTCAGCTATGCTGCGCATTGCTTGAAGGTTCAATTCCGCCCATCATGAAGCAAATAAAAATGACCCCCGTTGGGGGCCAGTTTCATTTGCATGGTGGAGCCGAGGGGAATTGAACCCCTGTCCGCTAGATAACAGATGCGCGTCTACAAGCGTAGTTCATCTCAGTACTTAAGCGCTCAGCAGATGAACAGAGAAGCACTTAAGGTGCTCCGTTACATTTAACCAAACACCTACGGAACAACGGGTAAATGGCTAACCGAATAATATAGCACCGGAAAATCCCTATTCGGCATCAAGAATCCGATGGCTAACCGTAATTAAACAGTAGCAAAGGCAAGCTGCTTAGGAGCGAATAGGCTCGAAAGGCGTGCCATGAAAGAATCTTTTACAGTTCTTCTTGAAAATCACCAAAGGTGAAGTTCGCGATCAGTAACGCAGATCAGACGGCTTGCAGCAACACCTTGTTAATGTTCCAACGTCAAAGCTTTAACAGCCCCACGTCATTTTTGCCTCCAGCTCTCGCCGAAGAACAAGTTCTTGGCTGGCGCTTTCGGCAAAAGCCTCCATGTTCAGCTGCCGATTCAGTCGCTACGCTCCTTGGATTCGTCAGCTTGGAGTGAAGAGATTGTAACAGAGGTGGCAACAGATGTCAACATACCGCTCATGGTAATATTGAAAAAAAGTGGTATAGTATGTTCGCAACAGGAGTCAACGACGATATTAAGACTCTTTGTGCTCAGATGGAGATAGACATGCACCCCCTCCGCCGTCATGTTTCTATGCACCACGATAAGCAGTCAGCATTGCAATACCTTCACAAAGAAGTAACCAAGCTGACCGATGCTTTTCTTGGACACACATTTTTTGAAATAGTTTGCCCAGCACCTCAGGTGTTGGAGGTTGCTGACGTCGAACAATATGCCAGCCAATGGGTGGATAAGGGCTGGAGCGTCGACGTGGTGGCAACAGATTATGCCAATGGCCAATCGCGCTTAAGCATGCGTTTACGCTCGTACATTGATACAATTCCTTATTAGATAAGAGGAGTATCCTAATGGTTGAGCGAGAAGCGGGTGGTGACCCTCGTGATGAGGCACAGTTCGGTAGAGTATTAACAGCGATGATTACACCGTTTGATGAGCATGAACGGGTACATTATGATGCAGCACAAGACCTCGCACTCCATCTGGTAACCGAAGGTGGCAACGATGGCTTGATTTTGGCCGGTACAACCGGTGAGAGTCCCGCGATGTCAACAGAGGCCACCATGCAACTTGTTCGCGTTGTTCGTGAAGCGGTTGGCAACGATGTCGTTTTAGTAGTGGGTACCGGGGACATGATTACATCCAAAGCGGTCCATAAAACCCAGGCTGCGGCCGAAGCAGGCGATGCCAATGGGTTCCTGTTGGTCAATTCACCATACAACCGTCCTGATCCGGAAGGGGTTGAGCATTACTTCCAGATGGTGAATGATGCAGCGAATGGAGTGAATCCAGATTTTAAAGGTATCGTGTATAACATTCCAGGACGAACAGGCACCTATATCGATCTCGAGACAATGCGTCGTATTGCCGGTGGCATGGAGGCGTTTGTAGCGCTCAAGGATGCGGCACCAGGTCCCGATGGTCGTACGCATGAAGATGTCGTGCATATTTTAAGTCGAACTGATTCTGCTTTTGAAGCCTTTGATGTCTATAGTGGCGATGACGCGCGCAATAGGGAACTCTATGTTGCCGGAGCGGTTGGAGCAATTTCGGTTTACGGGCATTGGGCAGGCAACGAACTTGTCGCTATGTTTGACGCAATCGATGATGGCGATGAAGAGCGAGCATCATACATTAGCGGCGTGCTTGCACCTTCGGCACGTTATGAGTCCATGCCGTGGGCACGTAACCCAATTCCGGCTCGCGCAATGATGCGACATTTGGGCTTTGAAGTCGGGCATGGTGTGTCGCCAATGGTTCAAACAAAACCAGCTTCGATTGAAGCTTTAGCCCATGACGCAGAACTTGTGTACGCAAACCTTCAAGCTGAGTACGACGCCGTAAGACGCGGTGAAGTTTAGTTCATAAAAAGTTTTCGTATATAAAAGTAGAACCCGGCCTTGTGAAGAGGAGTGGCCGGGTTCTGAGCGGGTTTGGTTATTGGTTTTGTGTTTATGGGAATGGAGTTATCCCATAAAACAACGGCTTGCGAGAAGCCGTTGTTTGTTTTCGGTTTTTTGTTTTTGAGCACTAGATTTACTCAAGCGCTGATTACATCTTAAAACTAGGGTTATTTTATGTCAACGAGATTATGCTTGGATATTAGTGAGTTTTCCACAGCCCTTATGGTTATAGTGACGTT
>JBPEXE010000136.1:0-37443 GCA_052031955.1 Saccharimonadales bacterium (SeqCode) | reverse complement strand
CTCATCCTTGAGCTTGCCGTAGTAGCGCTGAATCACACGCCAATGAATGTTTTGACCGGCAATGACTGCCGAGCTATCAGGATCGGCCAACAAGGTTTCAACGAATATCTTGCCAAAGTCTTTCTTAACCTGCTGCAGTTTAAAGAATGCACTGTAAAGTCGAACCTCGTTGTAATAGTGGAACGTCAGCGAGAATAGTTTGGTGGTTACGCCAGGCATGCGATCTTGGGTTGGAGGCAGAATCAAAACGGCGCCCATCTCCTTAAGATGCGTATTGAAGTGACGTTTCTTTTGGATGAAATGCTCTGCAATGTCACCCCAGCGATCTTTCGGCATCTGCACAAGTGTAATATCGCGCGTTTCGAAATCGCTTGGCGTCAGACGCTCATAATGCGTGTTGAATTCGTTCAGCCACTCATCGCTCTCCGCAAATCGCAGTGCGCCCATTAACTCAAAGATGTTTTCCTTCTTGAGCATGGAATCGACCGATGTATAGCCCAGGCGTTCCATAATACTGGTGGGCGGCGTTTCTTTCAGGAAGGACTTGGCAACACTCTTCTTGATCGCCCAGATTTTGCGTGGCATATCAGTCTTGTTGACGATATCAATCACCAACGGAATCATCTCATGCACGTCTTCAGGGTCTTTGCCGCCAATTTGCTTGGCAAGATGGTGGTCGTGCTCCTTGGCGAGGTTGAGGAGCGCGTTATAAATCTCAATGCCCGTTGAATCGTTCGGGTCGAGACCGAGCTCGCGAACCTTCGCCTTGAAGCGCTCGATGATATCGGCAGTCAGCTTTACATCTGCGCCAGTGTGGCCACTTGCCTTCTCAAGTTGCTCAAGTGAGTTATCGAACAGTGGCTCTTTGGCTTGTAGTAATTCATGTAATAATTTTGACATGTTTGTTTCCCTATTTTATTCCTATTCTACACAGCCCACGTCTGAATTTCCATATCGTGGATGTCGGCATCAGCCCTTAAGATGCCGGTCTTGGCGCCGACGTAGCTCACTACTGAGGTTGAGTTAGCAGAGCCCAAAATGATGCCGTCGTGCATGGTGCCACCCTTGGCGATGGCCGCAACAAATCCGGACGCAAACGCGTCACCGGCGCCGAGTCGATCAATCACAGGCACGTCCTCATACATACCAGCGCGACAAACCGTTTGGCCGTCTGATGTCGCTACGCCATTTGGCCCATCAGTTACCACCGCAATACCCCCGGTAAGCGCAGACATATTGATGGCCAGCTCTTCAATTGAGTCACCCTCAACCAATGTCTGGGTTTCTTCTTTATTAGCACTGAATATCTGGAGTCCGCGCGCCATCTCTTTGAGTTCTTCCACGTGCGCAAGTTCACCCTTGCCAGGGATGAGAGCTACCTTCATGTGCGTTGCCTTGGCATGATCTATAAACATCTTAATGACTTCCATGTTTCCGGCCATGCTGGTTATGAACATCCAGTCACCGTGAATCTTTGTGACATTAAAGTCGCTTTTGTCGTAGTGAGTCGATGCCCCTCGATAGGTCAGAACAACACGCTCGCCACGTGGTGAAATCAGAATGGTTGAATACCCGGTATTGAAGTCTTTTGAATAGGCAACTCGTGTTGCATCAACGTGGTCTTTCTTCAGATCATCCAGAACGGCTTCACCGGCCGGATCATGACCAATCTTTCCAACAAAAACAGACTTTAAACCCTGGCGAGCAAATGTAACGGCGCCGTTTGTGGCGCCACCGCCAGTCGAAAACGTAACCTCGTCAACCTCGTATTTTTCACCCAGTTTAAACTCTTCAACCAGCTGCCCATCTTCGTCCTGAGCTTTAAAAACTTCGCCCACGAGCAATACATCCTGTACTGCTCCACCGATACTGACTACTGTAATATCGGTCTTACTCATCAGCCCTTCGCCTTTCCGGCTGAACCGAACATATCAATCTTACTCTCGACAACCTCACGGACGGCGCCCCACACCTCGGGCATGAGCTTCATCACTGCATATTCGTCTGGGTTTTCTTTGAGAACTTTCTCAAGCGTTGTGCGGAAAGCAATACGCAAATCAGAGTTGATGTTAATCTTTTCGACACCAACGCGTGCGGCTTCCTCAAAGAAGTGTCCTGGGGTACCGCTTCCGCCATGCAGACTTATGTTCACATCACTTGCCTCGTTCAGGCGCTTGAGCAAATCGATATCAAGCTGTTTTGGCACCGGATATTTACCGTGTAGGTTGCCGATTGCCGCTGCATAGGTATCGATGCCTGTCGCATCAACAAACTCCCGCATGCCTTCCGGTGTTGAAAATGTCTTACGAATCTCGTCGTAATCAATCGCCTCATCGTGCAGGTTTGAGCTACCACCAAAGTAGTGGGGTTCGCTCTCAACCAAAGCGCCGGTAAAGGTTGCGTATTGCACGACTTCTCGTGTTTCGTTGACGATTTCTTCGTGGGTTGCATCTTTCCGGGCTTGCGAAATATCAATATGAATAAACTCAAAGCCGGCATCAACGCCACGCTTTGCAGCTTCAACTGATGGACTGTGGTCGAGATTTACAAACATCTCGATACCCATTTCTTCTTTATAGTGGTCAACCATTTCGCGCACAATGTCGGCACCTAGCTGCTGAACTTCACCGTGGCTCACCTCTACCAAAACAGGGGAGTTCTTGGCCTTAGCCGCTTCTGCCACCGCAATCATTGTTTCTTGGTTGTCGATATTAAACGCGCCAACCGCAAAATGGTCTTTACGGGCACGCTCCATGAGCTCGCGTGCACGAGCCGTGTTCTTTCTCATTTCTGCAATTGTATGTGACATGTTCCCACCCTTTCCGGAGTTATTGCCGACCAATTTCTTGGAAGAATTTATGTACTTGTATTTGAATATGTTTCGGTGTCAGGCCGTGCGCTTCGAGTAGATCCTCAGGCGCACCCGACTCACCAAATCGATCCCGTACACCAATACGACGCATTGGCGACGGGTGATGCTCAACGAGGAATTCTGCAACCGCACCACCCAAACCACCATTAATTTGGTGCTCTTCGATGGTCATAACCGCTCCGGTCTTCTCAACACTATGCAGCAAGGTAATCGTATCCATAGGCTTGATTACAGGCATGTGAATTACCTCGACATCAATACCGTCTTTGTACAGTGCCTCGGCAGCCATCAGAGCCGGATAGGTCATTGATCCGGTCGCAACCATAGTTAAATCTTTGCCTGGGCTATAAATGTAGGCTCGGTCGAGCTTGAAAGGTGTTTTTTCGGTCGTAATTGTGGCCAGTGGCTCGCGTGTCAGCCGAACGTAGTTTGGGCGTGGATCTTCAGCCATGGCGAGGGCTACTTTATGTGCTTCAATCGCGTCGGCCGGTGCAAGGACCACCATGTTTGGCATGGCGCGCATAATGGCAAAGTCTTCGAGCATCTGGTGAGTTGCGCCATCCATACCGGTGTATAACCCTGCGTGGGCGCCCATCACCTTAACGGGTTGGTCGTTTAGCGCGACGGTCGTCTTAATTTGCTCCCAGTTTCGACCGGGGCTAAAGGCCGCGTATGAGGCAATGAACGGAATCTTGCCCATCGCCGCCATACCGCTGGCAACAGTAGCCAGGTTCTGTTCAGCGATGCCGATTTGGATAAAACGCTCCGGAAACTCCTCGGCAAAAATGCTCATCTTGGTCGAGTCGGTCAAATCGGCAGCCAGCCCAACCACTTGGTCGTTCCGACGGGCAGCTTCAGCTAAGCCCTTACCAAAGCCACCGCGATTGGTGTCTTTCTCGATATCTTTGTCGTAGAGCTTTGGGTTGAGATAGAGTGCGGGATGGCTCATTAGTCGTGGTCTCCTGATATTTTACCGTCGAGCGAACGAAGCTGCTTCAGGGCAACCTTCGCCTGCGCCGTATCCGGTTGTGCCCCGTGCCAGTGAAAGTCATATTCCATAAAGTCCACTCCCTTGCCCGGAACCGTGTGAGCGAGGATAACAACCGGCTTCTCAACAATTGCACGCCCCATGGCACAAGCATCAATGACGGCTTCGATGTTGTTGCCGTCGATTTCAATGACATGCCAGCCAAAGGCTTCCCATTTGCCTCGCAAATCTTCAAGTGGCATAACGTCCTCAGTGTTACCGTCGATCTGGATATTGTTTCGATCAACAATGGCCGTCAGGTTATATAACTTATTTTTGCCGGCAAACATGGCCGCCTCCCAAATATTACCCTCGTTGAGCTCGCCATCGCCGGTCACACAGTAAACCCAGCGGTGATGTTCCTGATTCATGCGAAGCACATAGGCCATACCCGCCGCTTGTGAAAGCCCTTCACCCAAAGGGCCGCTGGTTGTTTCAAGACCGGGCAGCTTCTTTCGTTCCGGATGCCCTTGCAATCGGGTGCCGAACTGACGCAATGTCATTAGCTCTTTCTTGGGGAAATAACCGGAATGCGCCATGGCCACATACTGAACCGGGACAGTGTGACCGGCTGACAATACCAGCAAGTCGCGGTCATCCCATTCAGGATTCTTCGGGTCATGCTTCATGACGTCAAAATAGAGCGCCGCAAAGATGTCAGACAGGCCAAGCGGTCCTGCCGAGTGACCACTTTTGGCATGCTCCAGCATCTTGATGATGTCTCGGCGCATGTCATTGGCGATTTTTTCTAGTTCTTCAATTGATTTTTTTGTTGCCATAAGGCAATAAATACATCCGTCAAAACGTTAATTTACTACTGTGCTCAGTATACCATAAGCATTTTTTGGGTCATCTGATTTATGAATGAATCCACCCACGTCCAGAACGTTAATCCCGCCCTGCACTAATTTGCCGACGTTTTCGTCATTTATGCCACCGTCCCAGCCCACCTCGACTAAGGGGTTAATTTCCTTGATTCGCTCAACTTTAGCGAGATGCGACAAGTCCGCCACGCCACCATGGTGGCCTAAGCTACCGCTAAAGATCAGTACATGATCAGCCTCCTCGATTTCGTTAGCATATATTTCTGGCTGGGTGCTTTGCAATAAACCGATGCCGGCTCTAATTCCAACCGCTTTTAACTCACGCATCATCCCGATTACGTTACCGTCAGCCTCGGCGTGCAAAATAACCAAGTTTGGCTTCAGGGAAATAAGTGTCTCCATGTGTTCGGCTGGTCGTCGATACATGACATGCAAATCAACCTCATAGCCCTCGGGCAACCAAGACTGCTCAGGTGAAACCATTTGGGTTGGCGCAAACAGCCCATCGGCATAATCCACGTGAATGCGCGTCGCAAACTCCATAACCCGCTCCATCTGCTCGCGATAGGTGTGGGGGTTAAGTGCAGTAATGGTGGGGGCGATAGCAACCTTCATTAGTTTGGGTAGAAGTCGTCAATTTGTTTCAGTCGTCGGATGTGACGTGGCGCCTGTGTGAATGGCGTCGAAAGCCACGTTTCAATGATGCCTGGAATTTCCTCCCATGGAATATGGTCAGCAGGCAAGCACAGAACATTTGAATCATTGTCGGCCCGAGTCATTTTCGCTTCGTGAGCCGTCCAGATAACCGATGCGCGAATTCCCGGATGACGATTGGCGGCGATTGCCATACCTTGGCCACCTCGACAAATCAGTATTGCTCGCGGGTCATCGTCCTGGGAGCCAATCACCTGCATGGCTGCCTGTTGTGCGAATTCCGGATAATCGTCCTCCGGATCAAGCGCGCGAGCACCGACGTCTTCTACGTCGTAGCCGTTCTTGGCAAGATACTCAGATACTTTTTGCTTCCACTCAAATCCACCATGGTCAGCTCCAAGAAAAACTTTCATTAGGCCTCCTTGTGAAGCGCTTTACCCGCATCAGAGGCAAGCTCAGCCAAACGGTTTGAGTAGCCCCATTCGTTGTCATACCAGACAATGACCTTCACCATGTTACCGGCCGTAACTTGTGTCAGTTGCGTATCGACGATTGATGAGTGTGAATTACCCTTCAAGTCGCTTGATACAACTGGGTCTTCAACACACTCCAAGATACCTTGATAGAACGGTTGCTGAGCAGCGTCACGAAGTGCCTGATTAACTTCGTCAACAGTTGTGTCTTTCTTGAGAATGAAGGTTAAATCACTCAGTGAAACAACCGATGTTGGCACGCGCAAGGCAAGTCCATCAAACACACCTGCGAGATCGGGAATCACTTCGGCCGCAGCAATCGTGGCACCGGAGCTGGTTGGCACAATGTTTTGGGCTGCTGCTCGGGCTCGACGCAAATCTTTGTGTGGGCCATCCTGCAGGCTTTGATCAGCGGTGTAGCTGTGCACAGTTGTCATCATGGCTTTTTCGATACCAAATTTGTTGTGTAGTACTGCGACCACCGGGCTAATACAGTTAGTCGTGCATGATGCGTTAGAAATAACATCGCTTGAAGTATCGAGAGCGTCATCATTCACACCTAAGACAATGGTTGTAGCGCTGTCGGCGCTGTCCCCTTTTGCTGGTGCTGAAATAACCACCTTCTTTGCGCCCGCCTGAATGTGCTTGCGAGCATCGTCAGGATTTACAAAAAACCCGGTGCTCTCAATTACCACATCCACACCCAGATCACCCCATGGCAACGCAGCCGGATCGCGTTCACTCAGAATTGTAATCTCTTGCCCCTTCACTGAGATGCCATTTTCGGTTGCAACCACCTCATGTTGATATGTTCCGTAGTTGGTATCGTATTTCAATAGATGAGCTAATGTCTTGTTATCAGTCAGGTCATTAATTGCCACGACTTCAACATCACCTCGCTCGAAAAGCACCTTAAAGACATTTCGTCCAATACGGCCAAAACCATTAATTGCAATCTTTGTTTTCATAAAGTCACCCTCCCAGATGATTAAAGCTAGTGCTTAATGCTTTCATTGTACGGATTCAAAGGTATCGATTCAATACCATTCTCAAGGGTGGTGCATGCTATCATCGTTACATGACAAAGACCGCAGCAATTATCCTCGCCGGTGGTATGGGTGGCAGATTTTTACCAGCAGCCAAATCAATAAACAAATGCATGATGCCGGTGCTTGGCAAACCCGCCTTGCAGTATGTGGTTGAGGATTGTCTTGATGCGGGAGCCGAAGCAATCTATATCCTAGTGCCCGAGGGAGATGAGCAGGTTAGAGACCACTTCACGCCAAATCCAACCCTACGCACTCGGCTTGAGGCGGTTGGGAAAGCTGATTTATACGACACACACGTCGCGCCCATTGATGCGTACAGTGACAGGATTCAAATTATCGAACAGCCAGCTACAGGTGACTATGGAACGGCGGCGGCCGTTGGTTATGTGCTACCGACAATTGATTCGTCATATACACATGTGCTGATTCAAAACGGTGACGGCTTTATCTTGCACGGTGAAACCGTGTTTGGCGAGTTGCGTGCCGGGGTACATGCAATGCTTGATTCAGCCTCGGACGGTCTGCTCATGGGCACCGAGGTGCCTCTCGAGGAACGCGAGCGCTATGGCGTTCTCATTGCCGACACGCAAAACCCTGGATACCTGGCGCAAATAATCGAAAAGCCGACAGCGGACATTGCACCCGAGTCGCGACTCATCAACTTGGGCTGCTACCTTCTGCCAACCTCGCACCTGCTGGACGCGCTGAAGCAAACCCCGATAGACGCGACAAGCGGCGAGTATTACATCACAGACGCTATCAACATTCTCGCAAGCTCAAACGCACTTACACTACATACAATCAGGGGCATCTTCTACGATTGCGGTACCCCTGAGAGTTGGCTTGAAGCCAATAATATTTTAGCTGCGCGAGACTAGTTCTTGGCTCGCGCAATACAGTCATTGATGACTGTCCACGCCTCATCTGCATCACCAAAGCCCAGCACTTTTGTTGTGCCTGGTTTCTTCAGGTCCTTATAGTGGTTAAAGTGGTGCTCGATTTGCTGCGCCCACCGCTCCCCAAGCTCCGAGTAATGTGAAATTTCGCCGTAATGTCGGTCATCGCCAGGCACCACAATGACTTTATGGTCCATCTCACCATCGTCTTCAAAGTTCAACACACCAATCACCCGCGCCTCTTCAAGAACCAAGCCCATTGGTAGCGCTTCGGCAGTGATAACCAGCGTATCAAGCTCATCACCATCCTCATCAAGCGTGCCAGGAATAAATCCGTAGTTACATGGCTTCGCAAAAATACCCGGTTCTACTCTATCAAGTGCAAAGTAATTCTTTTCGCGGTCCCACTCAACCTTCAGCATGCTACCTTTAGAAATCTCGATAACTGTGTTTACAAATTTTTTATCTTCACCAAACGGAATGTTATTAAAGTCAAATGTCATGATTTCTCCTCTTCGTTTTCAGACAAATTGTAGCATACAGGTGGCCGAAGTACGCGATTTGCTATAATTACCGGTATGAAGAAGCCAATCTTTGTAGCGCATCGAGGTGCGTGGAGTACTGGGCGTCGCGAAAACACTGCTGGCGCGATTGAACGTGCCGCTAAGTCCGGCCGCTTCGCGTACATCGAGGTCGACGTTCGCCGGTCACGTAGCGATGACAGTGCAACGCAAACACCAATACTCATTCATGATCCAACACTTGATCGACTGTATGAGCTGTACAGCATTCCTAAATCAAAGCGACACCGCCTCGGACAGCCTGTGCTTGGTCTTACTATCGATATCATTCGCTCGGAGGAAATTGAACTCTCGACGTTGGCCGAAGGCCTGAGAGCCGCCGAAGGACACCCATTAAACCTCGAGTTAAAGACAAAGGAAGCCGTTGAGCCGGTGCTTGAGGTCTTAAGTGACATGATTGACAAGTACGATGAATGGTCGTGGGAGAAAATCGTATTCTCATGTTTTGACTGGGATGCACTGATGGAAATTAAGCAACGCGTACCCGAAGCGGGTGTTGCGATGTTATACAGTTGGCGCAATCTGCCTCGAAGTTTCGGTCGACCGTATCACAACCTCGGCGCGCGCTGGATTACGTTCAATAAATGGCTTGCACCTGTTCTCTCGCCAATTGCGGTCTTGTTTGGCGTTCAGCACCGTGGTGTCTACACCGTCAACAACATAATGACGGTTAAATTTCTCCAACTGTTTGGCGTTGAATCATTCTGGACGGATAGCGTCACGCTCCCCGACCAGTTTCCAACTGAACAAAATTAAGAAGATCGCTCGGCTCGTTCGCGGTCTTCAAGATACTCACGAATCTTGAGTGCGGCTGTCGCACCTTCGCCGACTGCTGAAGCAATCTGCATCGTTGCACCGCTTCGCACGTCACCACTGGCAAAAACACCTTTCATACTGGTTTCAAGGGATGCGCTCGTCTTGATAAACTCATGCTCATCGAGCTCAACAGCGGTGTGCTTCAGAAAGCCCGTGTTCGGATCGAGACCAACAAAGATAAATACCCCATCGGTATCAAGTTCAAGTTTCTCGCCGCTCTCAGTGTAGGTGGCCCTTACACCAACAACCTTGCCATCAGCATCACCAACAATCTCGTCGGTTGTGACTCCCTTGATAACCTTTATTTTGTCGTTGGCTTCAACCTCTTCTACAAGCACTTCGGATGCCCGCCAGTCAGAGCGGACGAGCACGGTGATCTCGCTGGCGAAACGCGTCAGGAACAATGATTCTTGAGCTGCCGAGTTGCCACCGCCCACAACCACAAGCTTGCGATCTTTATAAAATGCACCATCGCACGTAGCGCAGTAATGGACTCCTCGACCATACATCTGTTCTTCGCCCGGAACACCAATTTTACGATAGTCGCTTCCAGTAGCAATAAGAACCGCTTTCGCCTCATACGTACCAGAGCTGGTTTCAAGCTTCACATCACCATTCGGCATGGATTCAATGTTCGATACTTCTGCGAGCTCGATTGTGGCTCCAAACCGCTCCGCTTGGTTTTGCAGTTTCATAGCCAGCTCCATGCCCTCGATGCCTTGATCAAATCCTGGGTAATTATCAACTTGGTCAGTAATCGCTGCCAAGCCACCTATGACACCCTTCTCGAATAACACAGTCTGGATGTTTTCGCGCGATGTATATACGGCTGCCGCCAATGCGCTTGGGCCTGCACCTATCATTGCTACTTCGATTTGTTTGACATCCTCGGCCATGAGTACTCCCCTATTCCAAAGTGAATATGTATGTTGTTGGTTGATTCGTAATGTAGTTTACCATTAAAAAAAGTTTAAGTACATGCTTAAACTTTTCTTAATCGCGTTCTTTAGTTCAATGCCGCTGACAGTGATGCTAGGTTGTAGCCAACCGAGATGTCTCGTGCGCCGTTGTCTGATTCGATAACCGTAACTGGCACGCGTTGCTGTCCGCTAAGCTCCATCATTTCTTTTTGCCGCGCTGGCTCCGTCTCGATGTTTACTTCATTGTATGAAGCACCCTTCATCTGAAGATACTTCTTCACCATGACGCAGTAACCGCAGTTATTTGATGTATAGACTGTTATTGTTTTAGCCACTTTATACCTCTATTACTTTGTTTGAATTGTTATTTTTGTTGTGTGGTGCGAATAGTTTTATTCTACATATGTAGCGCAGCGTTTTCAAGAACTACACCACATAATGTGTTGTTGTTTTTTATATTTCCACAACTTCGACAAGCTCGATAACGAAGACAAGATCCTCGTTCGGGCCAATTACAGGTGAGCTACCGGCTTCGCCATAGGCGAGTTCTGAAGGAATGTAAAGGACGCGAACCCCACCTTCCTTCATGCCTGGCACGCCAAGTTGCCACCCTTGAATTACGCCGAGAAGTGAAAATCGAGATGGTGCGCCACGCTCAAAGGCGCTGTCAAATACGGTGCCGTCAGTCAACGTACCGTGATAGTAAGCTACAACACAAGACCCTTCGGTCGCTTCAGCACCCGTACCTTCTTCAAGGTCGATGACTTCAAGTTCGGATACGGCACCGGTTGGCAGCTCATACTCTGGAACCTCGGGCGGGTTTGCAGGCGCCTCAGGCGTTGGCAAAAGACGACATGCCTGAATCTGTTGATCTATTTCCTGCTGTTGCTGCTGCGCATCGGCAATCTGTTCTGCAAGTTCGGCATTTGCATCGGCTGCATCGTTGTTTTCACTGCCTGCCAGCAGCGCAATTGCTCCACCAAATACACTCATGGCAAATACACCGATGACAACAAATATCATGACCCTTTGGCTTTTGCCCATTGGAATGTAGCCCTCCGTTATGCTTTAGCGGTATTATAGCGTACTTATTGGCAGCTTTCAGCCAAAAAATGATGTATTTTTTTCACCCCAGTGGAGTGCAGACTCTACTATAGTTGGTAGTCTTCGGGCAGGTCATCAACACCCGCGCTTTGCTGCAAGCTGTCCTGTCCTTGTGGTTGCAAATTGTCATCTTGTTGGCGCTGTAAATCACCCACAGCCTCTTGGTTGCTATTGTCGCGGGGTGCCTGCAGGGACTGATCCAAGGGCACCGGTCGTCCCTCAGCCGGGCGAACTTCAAGCGTTTGCCCATTCAGTTGCGAATCAATCAAATCTTCTGTGCGTGAGCCGGATTCAACATCAGTCTCGGTCATGAACGGTATTTGGTTCACGAGCACAACCGAGAAGGCTGCAACAAAAGCCATTTGAGCGAATAGTGTCAAACGTTCTCGCATTAGCCTGCCCTTCTGAATAGCTTCATGAAACCACGTCGGATTACTTCAAGTAGCAGGTAGTAGTATGGGAACGAAATGATGACTAGGAAGGTTGATGACAGCAATCCGAAGATGATGGTGAATGCCAAGCCTTCCCAGAATGGATCTGACAACGCCAGCGGCAAGAGCGCCATGACTGTTGTCAGCGAGGTTGCAATCAGTGGGCGCAAACGTTTGCGCGAAGCGGCCGCAATTGCATCGACTGCCCCCTTGCCATCGCGGCGTTCTTGATTTGCGTAATCGGTCAGCATGATTGTGTTGTTTACTGCAATACCAATCAATCCAATGAAGCCCGTCAGCGCAAAGAAGCTGGCTGCGTTGTCGGTTATGTAAAGGCCACCGGCAACACCAAACAGGGTAAATGGAATAGCCAGAAGAATCAGGAACGGTTGCATGATTGAGCGGAACTGGATGACTAGCAAAACGTACATGAGGAAGAGAGAAATCGGAATTGCGAGTAGCAAGGTATTGAATGAATCCTGGAACTCACCTTCCTCGCCGGCGTCAAATGTCACCTGCTCAGACGTGAGGCCGAGTTCGGCAAGCTTTTCATCAGTGTACACTTCCTCGTAGTACTCCTCACTGAGCAGGGTTACGAGAGTTGGGTTACTGTTGTCATAGGCAAACCGCACGACAGCATAGCGTTCGCCATCGGTTCGCCAAATCTGACCGTCAACCGCTTCGATACGATAGTCGATGACGTTAACTTCAGTTCCATTCATTGCCTCAAACTGTTGGCCCATGAAGGTTGTAGAGATATCGTTGGTTGCCGTTCGCAGGACTTCCGTATCCTCACTCACTACCCGCAAACCAAATGGATACTGTGCCGCCGGCGGACCTAAGTCCAGTTGTGCAGCCAGCACTGTGGCAGGGATATCCTTTGGCAATTCAGCGTCAAAAGCCGCCTGCAGCTCTTCGACAATCTGTGGTGCAGTTTCGTCTCGTTCGGTAAAGGGCACAAGGTCGATATAGATTACAGCCGACCGGTTATCAGCTTGTTGCTGTGTACCATAGTTTGCCAACACGATTTGGTCGCCTATTGCATCGCTCATAATGGCATCAACTTCATCAGCTACCGCTTGGGCTGTTTCCATGTCAGTGCCGGGTGTGTATCGAATCTCAACACCAATTTGATCAGTATCCTTCGATGGTGGGAAGGTGTTGCTGTCCACTTTGAAACCAAAGATGTAACCACCCGCCATAATCAAACCGATACTGAGAAGCAGTGCAAGTGCACCAAGCACCTTTCCTTTGGCTGTACGAACCTCGAGAATGCGACTTTCGATGAAGTTCGATAGCCAATCCTCAATTTTTAGCACCGGGTTGTTTCTTGTCAGCCAGCTTGGATCGCGATGACGCAAAATTATGAACCGCGAGAGCAGTGGAATTAATGTAATCGACAGAATGAAGCTCAATATCAAAGCAACAATTACCGTAATTGGAATCAGACGAATGAATTCGCCCAAGATGCCGGTTGGTGTTGCCAAAATAGCAAAGACCAAAATTGTCGTTAATGTACCCGATAGACTGGCCCGGCCAACTCGACGAACCGCATCGCCAACTACCTGAAGTTTCTTGAGTTTTCGATTTCTCTTGCCAACATCTATCGCTTCGACCACTATCGTGGCATCATCGACAAACAAGCCGAGGCTCAAGATGAGCGCAAACAGTGTGATGGTATTCAGTGTGTAGCCAATCACGTACAGAGTAATGATTGTCGCAACCATGACCGTGAGCATGAAAAGTGCCGTAATGATTGATGCTCGCCACGTAATCAGCAGTAAACTTATGATCGATACGGCAATCAAGCCGGTGACCATGTTGTCTTGCAGGAAGCTAATCTGTGACTCAATAGTAGGTGCAAAGTCGGCGCCAACGGCAACATAAACGGTTGACGGGACGCCAAGTGTCTGCAAATCGACTGTTTCAAGATACTCGTTAACGGTCTCCGACAGCTCAATGATGTCTATGTCACCAGTGCTATCAACCCCAATAGTTGTTGATGAGTAGAAGGTGATGCTGCCGTCGTCATTTGGTATGCCAATACGTGAGAAGTTCGACTGTATATCTTGAGGGCCGGCTGGGCCATCTGCCGCCAGCGTCACATTACTCTTAACATCGGCACGCCCAACGACATCAAGCTCCAGGACACCCTCCGCAACTGCAGTGGCTGCCTCATCAACTTCCGTCGCCGTTTCGTCACCGGTTGTATATACCTGCAAGAGCATGTCGTATTCATAGAGGAAGCTGGCTGGATCGATTGGAATGTAGTTGAGTTGCGCACTGGTCGGAATTGATACTTCCTCGGCAATTGTGTCGCGTACCAGCTCAGTACCTGAAATGGAGTCATAATCCTGAGTAAACTCAACCTGGATTTGGAAGAAGTTATCGTTCGCAAAGGTCATCACGCCTGTTACACCGTCCTCATCGCCAAGCGCATTGCTTATTGGTATGAGGATATCGCGATCAACAGCTTCGGCATCGTGGCCAACATATTGACCACTTACAAAGCTGACTGGGAATGAGATTGGCGGAAAGCCTTCCCGTGGAATGGCCGTTGTATATACGTACGCCCCGGCCAGTATGATGGCAATCCAGACAGCAAGCGCCGCCTTCCATCGCGTTACAACGAACTTTGCAATCGTCTCAAGCCACCCATCGCGCTGATTGCTCGATTTTTTCTTAGACTTAGCCACCAAACCCTCCTAGTTGTCGTATCGTTATTCTTTTTCTTCGTCTTCTGATGACTCGTCATCGCCACCGTGTTCGCTCGGAACATCTGCTGCATCTTCAGCCGTGTCGTCTTCATCTTCTTCTTCAATTTGTGATCGAGGTGTTTCAACCTTGGCAATTAAGCGGTCGTCTTCAACCTTAACCTGTACATCTTCAGGGACTTTTAAGTCACTGAGGTGTACTGCGTCGCCATCTTCAACAAGACTATCCACTGACACTTCGAGAGCATCTGGGATCTTTGAAGGGATAGCTTCGATTTCGATGCTATCAAGATATGTCACCACGATAAGACCAACCCGTTGTGCGGGCGCTTCACCGGTTAAGCGAATCGGTACTTCGGTTGTTACTTTTTGGCCCTTAATTACAACCTGGAATGATACGTGGTGAATATGATTTGTCTTGTAGTCACGTTCGACTTCATGCACCAATGCCAGCAATTCCTTGCCGTCATCAAGAGTGATTGTAATTGGGTGGTTTTTACCGGCTTCACCCACAACCCTCTCAACAGTTGTCGCTTCGCCAAAGGCTGCAATTGAATTGCGACCCTTACCAAAAATATTTGCTAATGTTTTGCCTTCAGATGTCAGGGATTTAGCTTTTTTGCCAAATACCTCTCTTCGACTCAAAGTTAACTTTGCGTCCATGTAACAGTATTACTCCATTATTCTTCGAGTCGGATTATACCATAAAATCATCTGATAACTGAAGGAATTTGAAGACTTTTTTAGATTTGCGTCACACCCATGTCTTTGACCCGGGCTACTAATTCTGCAATTACCTCATTTATTTCGGCGGTTTTAAGAGTGTGTTCAGCTGATTGGAAGGTTATGCGGAAAGTAATTCTTCGGGGTGCTTCCGGATTTGCTCTATAAATTCCAGCCGGTACCACTGCTACGCTAAATGATTCGTTCTGGAGCGCGCGTTCGACCATTTTTTCAAGGTCGGCATAGTCAATTTCATCAGGGGTTTCGAGTGTAACGTCCTGTGAGGTTGATGGGAAACGCGATATCGGCATATAGGTGTGTGGTTGTGGCTGCAATAATGCAACATCCAGCTCAAATCCAGCCGAATAGGCGGGCAATTTAAAGCGTTGCTTGGTGGCTGAAGCAAACTCACCCACAAAACCAGCCATACGGTCATTTATGTAGACAGCCGCCATGCGGGCGTTGCTCATAATCGCCTTTGCGGCCCGACCTTGCGTCAAGGATGAGTCGCCATCGGTGGCAGGTCGATAGGTGACCGTTACGCCGAGCTCTTTACAAAGATAGTCAACGTAGGCCTTGGCCTGGTAGTAGGCGGAGCCATTCTGTTCGGCATCCGACACAACGACTCCGGCAACATTCGTATGCTCGATTGGAAGTTTCTCGCTGTCCAATTCAAGCTTATTGTGCACCTTGTTAATTTCGAATAACGCGAAAGTGCCATAGCCACTTCGGAGGTTCGGGTTCACCTTCTCGATCAAGGACGGTAGGAGAGAGATACGCATACATTCAAGTTCAGGTGAGAGAGAGTTTCGAATGCGATATGCAGTGTCGATTAAATCTTCGCTAAAACCAGCCTTGCCCAACAATCCGCTGGATACAAAATTGTAGGTGAGCGTGTCGCGCGCACCGGCAGCCGCCAGAACATTACGAATCTGCGCTTTCAGACGAAATTCATCAGATCTAAAGTTTGGCTTGCTCAATCGGCTTGGTACAACTATCGGCAAGTTGTCGTACCCATGTAAGCGCCCGACCTCTTCAACCAAGTCCTCTGCCAGCTCGAGATCTGTTCGCCAGAATGGCACTTCTGCTTTGAGCGCACCACCTTCTTCAGATGTTTGAATTTCAACATTTTTCAGAATGTGCGCCACGTCGCGCATTTCAAAATCGCTGCCAAGACGCTCATTCACAAACTCATTCGTCACTTCTATCTGCGCGGTATCGGCGGGTCGAGGGTAGACATCTACGACGCTGGATGCGACCGACGCCTCAGCCTGTTCACAGAGCATTGAGCTGAGTAGCCCAAGCGCAGCAATCGTCTGGCGCGGACTCTGACCTTTATTAAAGCGGGTAACTGCATCCGTAAAGATGCCGTGTGTAAAGGATGTGCGCCGAATTGAATACAGGTCCCAACTGGCGGCTTCAAGAATAATATTCTTGGTATTCTCGTCTACTTCCGTGTCCGCCCCGCCCATGCTGCCGCCTACCGAGATCAGTTCTTGATTGGTCGCCACCATGGCCGCATTCGAGTGTGGCTTGATGGTGCGTCCATCGAGCAAGGTAATTTCTTCATCCTCGTTCGGGTTTCGCACGACGATTGTCGGTGTTCCCTTGCTTCGTTCCGCAACTTTATCGTAATCGAATGCGTGTGTTGGCTGACCTGTTAAATACATGCCATAGTTTGTAATATCCACAACATTATTTATTGGCCGCATTCCGACCCGCGTCAGATAACTTTGCATCTGAATCGGCGACGGTTTGATTGATACGTCCTTGAAGGTCAGCGCACTGAATCGCGGGCAGAGCTCTGGTATTTTAATCTCAACATGAAGTGGTAGCTCGGCGGTTGGCTCAGGCAAGTTAGCTGCCTCTACGTACCACTCGGGTGATGTAAATGCAATATCTTGAATACCGGCAATTTCACGGGCCAGTCCAAGAATGCCGAATAAATCCGGTCGGTGTGTGAACATTTTATTCTCAACGTCGATAATCAAGTCGTCCAGTTCATAGGCTTCAGAGAGGGGAGTGCCAATAGGCGAGTCGGTATCGAGCTTTAAGACACCTTCGTGACTGTCACTCATTATTAACTCCTTAGCCGACCCCATCATTCCCTGGCTGAGAACACCTCGGAGCTCACGCTCGGTAATTTTGAATGGCTCACCTGCGCGGACCGACTCCGGTACATGTGCGCCTGGTGCTATATAGCCCACCCGATCACCCACTTTGAGTGTTTTATCGCCTGCGCAAACCGTGACCTCCCCATCGCCTGTCTTTAATCGGTAGACGCCAAGTTTGTCGGCGTCAGGGTGATCGTTGGCTTCAATAATCTCGGCAACTACAATTGCATCATCATAGTATGAGCCCCAATCTTCCACGCCCTCAACGGCACCGAGCTGCGCGCCAACGCGCTTAACCAACTCGTCACGCTCGAGTTTTACATCAGTATATTGCTCAATCCACTTAATACTTAACTTCATGAAAACTGCTCCAGAAATTCGATTCGGCCACTGTGGAACCACCGAATGTCATCAATGTTGTACTGCATCATTACGAGTCGATCGAGACCGAAGCCCCACGCAAAGCCGGTAAATTCATTTGGGTCGATGCCAGCTTCCTTAAGCACGTTCGGATGAATCATGCCGCAACCCAAGATTTCAATCCAGCCCTCGTGCGAACAAACCTTGCAGCCCTGCTTGTTACAGAACGGACAAGACATTGAGAACTCAAAGCCAGGCTCCACAAACGGGAAGTAGGCTGGCTGAGTCTTAACCTCGAGCTTGGTGCCATAAAACGCCTCAAGAAAGGTTTGCAGGGTACCGATAAGGTTACCGACGTTAATCCCCTTGCCCACCATGACGCCTTCAACTTGGTGCAATGTATGCTCGTGACGCGCATCAACGTCTTCGTTGCGGAAGCATCGGCCCGGCACGACAACTTGAATGTTCTCGCCTGTCTTAAGCTTGTCTTTGTTCTCAAGTAATACGCGATTCTGCATGGTTGAGGTATGGGCCGGCGCAATCAAGCCCTCTTCGGTCACAAAGGTATCGTAATCATCGCGAGCCGGGTGATCTTCCGGGAAATTAAGTGCGCCAAACATGTGATAGTCATCATCCAATTGACGCGACTCAATAGCCGAGAAGCCCATCGCCTCAAAAATCGACAAGACTCGTTCCAGCTCACTGTTCAGTGGATGCACACTGCCTTCACTGGCCGGCAACAGGCTCACGTCCTGAGCGCTGCAATTATCATCAAACGGGGCTGTGATATCAATCGGTGTCAGTGACGCTTCTTGAGCGTGCGTCTGAGACTTTTCAACCTCTGATTCAAGCCACTGCTTGAGTTGGTTTACCTCTTGACCGTAGGCCGCCTTGTCCTCGTTAGACTGCTTTGGAATATTTGCATACAAAGACTTAAGAACTGGGTCCTTAAGTAACTTAGCCGGCTCGTCTACATCAGCCAGCTTGGCGGTTAGGTCGGAATACGCCTCTGCGATATCATCAAATCTGAAATTCATACCCAAGTATTGTATACCAAATACCCCCTTTTCGCCCATCATTTGCAAGATGTTTTATACTGTTTTTATAAACAGGAGCAGGTTATGGCTAAAACATTTACTTTTGACGTGACATCAGACTTTGACGCGTCCGAGCTTGACCACGCAATCGACCAATCCAAGCGAGAACTTCAGAATCGCTATGACTTTAAAGGTACAGCGGCAACGCTCGAATACAGCGATGATAAGCGTAACGGCTTGAAAATTGAAGGCGAAAGCGAATACCAGCTCGACGCAATCATTGATATGGTGCGTGGCAAGCTGGCCAAGCGCAACCTGTCGCAAAAGATACTCGTCACAACCGAAAAGCGTGAGCAGGCCGGCATGATTTTGCGCCAAATAGTACCGTTTGCGCGCGGTTTGGACCAGGAGAAAGCGAAGAAATTAAGCAAACTCATTCGCGATAATTACCCCAAGGCCAAACCGCAAATTCAAGGCGAGACTATCCGTGTCTCAAGCCCGAGTAAAGACGAGCTCCAAGCCATCATGCAACTGTTGCGCGGAAGTGATTTTGACTTCCCGATTCAGTTTGAGAATTTCCGCTAAGCACTTGCGGTATACTTAAGTCCATGAAACATGACGAGCTCATCGCCGGCGCTAAAGACGTCCTTAAATATAACGACGTCGGCAAGTGGACGCGTCCCGCGCCCGACCTCTATCCACATCAATGGCTGTGGGACAGTTGCTTCACAGCAATCGGCATCGCACATTACTCCCAACGCCGGGCTCAACAAGAGATTTTATCGCTCTTCCGTGGCCAATGGACCAACGGCATGATTCCAAACATGATCTTCACTGACGCCAAGGGCCATCACAATCCTGACATGTGGGATAGCCGACAGTCGATTTATGCTCCAGACGATGTCGCAACCAGTGGCATCACTCAACCGCCAATGTTGGCTGAGGCGATTGTTCGGGTTGGGTCGCACATGAAAGCAGCCGATCGACGCGCTTGGTACCGGAAAGTCTGGCCAAATCTACTTGCCTACCATGAATGGTTGTATCGTGAACGCAATCCGCATGCCGAAGGGCTGGTGGTCTTAATCCATCCTTGGGAGACAGGCCTTGATAACACCCCTCCCTGGATGCGCATGATGCATGAACACCAAAAGCCACTCTGGATAAAGATGGTTGAGTGGTCGAGCGCCGACAAGATTATTGAGCGATTCCGCAAGGACACGCGACAGGTGCCCCCCGATGAACGCATGACCACAGTCGAAGGCTTGATGCTGTTCAGTGTTGTCCGACGACTACGCCGCAAGCAGTACGAAACAAACCGCATCCTGTTGCATTCGCACTTTATTATTGAGGATCTCTTCTTTAACTCGGTTTTGATTCGTGCCAACCAGCACGTCAAAGACATTGCCGAAGAGATTGGCGAAACCATCCCCCGCCACACATTGTCATATATGAATAAGGCCTCTAAGGCACTCGATGAGCTGTGGGATGAGGAGACTGGCATGTACTACTCTCGCCTGTTCATAACGAGGGAGCACATTAAGGAGCCGACTGTGTCTACTCTCCTTCCCCTCTATTCCGGCGCCATTACCAAGACGCGCGCCAAAGAGTTGGTAAAACTCATCAAAGACGACGAGCAATTCGGCGCTAACTTCCCCGTGCCGAGCGTGCCACTCAACTCACCGTACTTTAACCATCGCCGCTACTGGCAGGGGCCAACCTGGGTAAACACCAACTGGCTGATTATTGACGGCTTGCAACGCTATGGCTTTACCGAGGAGGCCGAAGACTTAAAACATCGAACCCTACAAATGGTCGAGAAGGCCGGCTTTAGCGAGTACTTCTCCCCGATTGATGGTTTTGGCGCTGGCATTGCGCCTTTCTCCTGGACAGCAGCCCTGGCGCTCGACCTCGCATCAACCCATATCACTCCGAGCAAAGCAAAAGATTGATAACTTGCGCTATCTGTATTTCATGATTTAGCTAATCATAATGTTGACAATTTAGCATAAGCATGTTACTATGTTGTTGTTGTAAATCAACAAACAAAAACTTTAACAAATAAAACAAAAAGAAAGGCATCCCGTGGTAAAAGAACTCTCTCTACCTAAGAATGCACGGTCAATCGCTGTTACTACCATAGCTATCATCATGATGCTTGGTAACATCATCTCGACTGTAACTGGCGCTTAATCAAGACAACCAGATAAAAAACCCTCTTCACTCGCAAGAGGGTTTTTTATTTCCAGAAATCCCCTTTGTCTATCCACAGCAAAACGCTTGTTTTTATCTGTTATAACCAGTAGACTAAGCATTAGAGTTAAAGAGACTTTTGTAAGCATATCAATACGACATGGATCCCGGCCAGGATCCGTATTTGTTATGCGTATTCTTTAGCTGTAAACACAAAAACCCCAAGCCTTAACACACACATCTCACTAATACCAAGCAGTGAATGGGGTTTCACGCATGCCAAAGCGCAGCAAGGGAATCACCGCACGAGTCGCGGCCACCCCTAGAAAAATAAAGCGCAAAATGAGCACAATCATCACTCCGCTGAACGTTCGCGAGCGGGTGGTTTACAGTGTGCTTATTTTAGGTTTTATTTCGCTCCTGGCAGCACCTCGTATTGTTGCCGACGTTGGCGACGAAGGCTCTATCTTTGCTGTCGCTCCAACCCAATGTTCGAGCGGTCCTGAATGGCAATACCCCGAACACACAACGGGGCAACAATCGGTACGAACCAGTCCCACTCGCGATGACATCACAACCGAAAATGCAGCGGTCAGCACCGGAACGGCAGGAGTGATTACCTGTGGCGGCTACTCGCCAATCCTAGAGCATTCTCGACTCAATCATGGTGTGCGAGTGGTACTCAAGGCCGTGAATCAAGCCCCTCAGGAAATTGATGTGGTCAGCGACAGTTCCAGTGCAGAAACAATCAGCGCTACGCTGCAAGACGGCGCAATCCTCAACGAGCGCCTGGATGATCGCGGTGAGTTGCTTGAACCAAATGCGTACGCCCCGGATGCATCAATTGTGAGCACCGATGCATTCCTGCAGCTCAGCATGTCAAATGACGGGGGTGGATCGTGGCATACACTGCACACCTTTGGCACTGAACTCACGGCCACTGAAACAACCGTGTACGATATTGCTTTGCCCGTGGAACTCATCTCATCATCGGAAGACCTATCGTTCCGCCTGGCAACCGTTGCAGACTCGAACTCAATCACTGTCTTTGCCGAGTCTCTCGCCTGGACCTATGAGGCCGGACCACAACGTGAGGTCAGCGCTCACCTGATTAATCCGGTCGATAATTCACCGCGCGGTGAAGCCAAGCCCGCTATCTCTGACCCGGCAGACCTGCAGTTTGAAGTTGGCATTAAAGACCCCAATGACGGAATCTGGCAAGGGCTGCGAAGCAAAGCCACCGAAACCGTCGGCGACCGTTCACTGCCACTCAGCGTCGAAGCTACCATTTACGACAACGACGGCTATGAAGTCGCACGCCAAACAGTGGAAGGCGACTTTATCAAATCAGATACGAGCAACCGACACATATGGACGGTAGATGCCGGTATTGTGCCACAGTCACTTGACCCCGGCGAATACTCAATTGAGTTATCGCTTGATGATGGGAGTGGCACCACTCAGACCGTTACCCAGGACTTTGTCTGGGGTGTGCTGGCCTTAAACTTCGATAAGTCATCCTATCGCCCTGATGAAACCGCTCAGATTCAGATGGCCGTGCTTGACGAGCAAGGACGCACCATCTGCGATGCCGACCTTCGGCTTGTCATTACCACTCCGAGCCGAAGTTTTACGTTATCGACTGAGAACGACTCGATCCAAGTCACCGAAACCTGTCCGGAGTATGGCGCGCAGATTGATCCTGATTACATTGCTCAGCAAGTGCTAGAAGAAACGGGTGCGTATGCATTTGAGCTCGAAGCCAACACCCAAAATGGCAGCTACACAGTCTACTCAAGTCTTGATGTGATAGATGACCCTTCGTTCGAGGTCAGCCGTGTCGGACCAACGCGTGTTTTCCCGATTCTTGAATACCCAATGCGGCTGCAGGTTTTCTCAAAAGACGGCTACCGGGGTAGAGTGCATGAAGTTGTGCCTGTTGATTTCGACATCGCTCCGGATAACAACAGTCAAACTTACAATGAGATTAGTATTGTTGGCAATCAGCAGATTATCACTTGGGATGTCGATATTCCGGCTGGTCAAAGCGTTGCGCTCGGATATATTTTTGACGCGCCTGATATTTCGCCGGAGTTCTACACACTCGGCCCGCTCGTGGTTGGAGAAATAAACTCGCCAGAATTTAGCGAACAAAGGTCATGGCAGATTGCCGGAGACGCCGTTGGAAATCTTATCGTTTTCTACAGTGGCACCGGTGCGATGCCGGCGGGCTGGAGCTGCGTATCATGCACAACCGGTAATGACTTCTTCCAGCGCTTCGCGAAAGGCGCCGCGACATACGGGGGCAATGCCGGTGCGGCAACCCATACCCATACTGCGGCTGCCTCAGCTGCAGCATCCACACTCGCAACCACAGAGCCCAGAAGCGGTAATGCCGTGTCGGGTGTCGCTCACACCCATACCGCCAACGTAACGATTGACCCGTCTAACAACCTGCCTGCCTATCGACAACTGCGCTTGATTCGCTATGACACGACCGGAATGCCCGCCACGTTGCCAGCTGGCACGGTGGGCGTATTCGACACAACCTCACTGCCAGCCGGTTGGACGTCGTATGGCGTGCAGACCGGAAACTACATACGTGGAGAAAATACTGTTGGCAGCACGGGTGGTTCGAATACACATACCACTTCGTTTACTGGCAGTTTGCTAGCGGCAAGTACAGCCACCGATCAGGCATCGCGTGGCGGTGGCACACAGACAGATGGCGCATCAACAGGACACACGCACACATTTAGCGGTACGAGCGCTAGCGCCAGCAATGAGCCACCATATCTGGAAATGGTTTTGGCAACCAACGCCAGCGCTCAGCCGGTACCGCTAGGTTTTGTTGGCATCTGGAATGCAGACGCACCTGTCGGCTGGGATGATTACTCCGGCAGCGGTAAGCCGCTCAACGGAAGATATATCAAGCCGGCTGCCACGTATGGTGCGACCGGTGGCTCGGCCACTCACACCCACACCAACACAACGGGCATTGTGTCTACCCAGCCATCAGCAACTTCTTCGGCCCGATCCGGAACGGCTGGCGCCTCAAACGTACATACCCACAACGTGAGCGTTACCGGTTATAGCACCCTCAACCACGAGCCGCCCCACTTTAACGCCTACTTCGCCAAGTACAACCCAGTCACAAAGTATGAGCAGAGTGCTTATCGATTCTATGAGAATGATGTCTCAACAGATGTTGGCGCCCCAATCGATACACAGGACACAGCGATCACAACACCGACCCAAGGAACCCCTTTCCGGTTACGTATGAATCTGCACATTTCGGAGGTCGCATTAAGCTCAAGTGGCGAAAACTTTAAACTACAATATGCCGTTCAAAGTGGAACCTGTGACCCGACCTTCACCGGCGAGACGTTCTTTGACGTCGGCACTGCAAGTGGGGACATTCGCTATTACGACAACAGTGGTATAAGTGACGCTGCAGCGGCTACTGTGAACGCAAACGATCCAACGCACGGTGCAGATACGGTCAACATCCAAACATACGAGGAAACAAACAACTTCACCAACGCGCAGTCTGGCATCGGGATTGGCGAGGATGGGCTATGGGACTTTGCTTTGATTGACGTGAACGCACCGTCAGAAACAACCTATTGTCTACGCATCGTGAAGAGTGACGGTACGCCTCTCGATACGTATACGGCAATTCCCGAACTCACAACCCCTCCCCCACCGCCCAAAATGATTTTGTTGTACGATGGCGCATCGATTCCGTCGGGATGGACCTGTATCTCGTGTAGTGGTGGTGATGAAGCATTTCAACGCATGATTCGTGGAGCCGCGACCTATGGCGGCACCGGCGGCTCAGCAACGCATAGCCATACTGCCTCTGGCGCTGTGAGCGCAACTGGCACGGCAGCTACAAGTGAAGATCAGGGAGGTGCAACCGTGTCTACACCAACACACACGCACACTTACTCACCAATAATCAGCTCCGAGAGCAACCTGCCGGCGTACCGACAACTACAAATCATCCAGTTTAACGGTGGCACCCCTTCGACGATTCCAAACGGGGCGATTGGACTCTTTACGACCACAACTATGCCGACAGATTTCACACGATACAGTGCTCAGGACGGAAACTTTACTTATGGTGAGAATACCATCGGTACGACCGGTGGGAATAATAGTGATAGCCACAGTATTACCGGAAATACGTCGAGTGCAAATAGCCCTACGACAGCAAGTCCGCGCACCAACGGTAGTACCGCCCCGCGAGCTACAAATTCGCACGATCATACCGTTAGCGGCAATACGGGAAGCGTCGACAAACAACCGCCTTTCATAGAGATGGTTCTCGGTCAGGCCACGACCGACACCTCGATCCCTGGCGGCCTCATATCAATGTGGACTGATAATCCAGGTGGCACATGGACATGCGTGTCGTGCACAGGTGGCGACGATTTGTATCAACGATTCTTCAAGGCCGCCAATGGCTACGGCACGACTGGTGGTGCGAGCACACATACGCATAGTGATGTGACCGGAATCGCGTCTGGCGCCGCCAATCAGACGATTGATGGGCGCTCGGGTAGTGTTGGTGATGAGGCTGTGCACACGCACAGCATCGATGTAACCGGATTCTCTACCGAAAACCACCTCCCACCCTACATCAATATGATTTTCTATCAGTCACCTACCAACAACACAGCTCCTGATAATCCGAGCTCACTTGGGCAAGAAAAGACCAACACCGATGCAATTAGCGTCGGAAACTGGACGAATGAATCAAGCGTTGTCTTCACGGCGCAAGTTTCAGACTCAGATAACCCCGACTCAGTTGCATTGTGCGTCGAAATACAGCCACTTGGCACACCTTTTACCAATTCCGAGACCAGCTGTGGTACCGGCGCTTCCTATACCGGCTCCCCAGTGGCTGCCAGTGTAACGTTATCCAGTCTGACCGATGGTGAAGAGTACCATTGGCAAGCCCGCACCAAAGATAGTTTGGGTGCATATTCAGGCTGGGTAAGCTTTGGCGCAAATGCCGAGAGCGCGCGTGACTTTGCTATTGATTCTTCACCGCCAACCGGCACGGTTTATGACGGCTCGTCTGTAGGTGTCGATGTCGAATATAACTCAGGCGCCCTAGATACACTCGAAGCAAACTGGAATATTGACAGTTCATCATCAGGCTTGGTTGGCTACGAGTACTCGATTGGAACCGTCGCCGGGGCAACAGACGTCAAGGCATGGACAAGCGTCGGTACCTCAACTTCGTTTAGTGACTCATCACTAACACTCACAACATCCCAACCGTATTTCGTGAATATACGAACAACTGATAACGCTGGGTCTGAAAGCGTGATCTCATCAGATGGCCAGTTTGTGGCACCTACCCTCAACTTCTCACTCAGTGGCAGCGCACTCGACCTGGGAAATCTTAACCCGGGCAACAATTACACGGCCACCGGCAACACGACGATTACGACATCCACCAATGCCTACAACGGCTACGTGGTGCGTGGCTATGCGACCGGCGTGCTAACAAATGGCACAGATAATGTCAGCATGTTTGACGGTGGGACCTATGTCAGTCCCGACGAGTGGCTGGTGGGTGACTTTGGCTTTGGCTATACCAGTTCAGACACCGATGTGCAGGGCTCAAATAAATTCGGTGGCGCACCATGTGCCGGTGGCGGCAACCCGCCTTGCTATGCCCCGTGGAGCCTCAGTGCGCCGGGTGATATTATTGCCGATCACACTTCGACCGTCAGCGGCACCCCAATTGTGAACGAGTCATTCATTATCACACATCGAGTAACGGTTCCGAATGTAACAGCCATCGGCGAGTTTACAACAACGATAATCTATAACATTACGGCGAGGTTTTAGATGAAAAAGCTCCTCCTGTTCACACTCCTTGCCAGCCTCTTGGCGCCCGTCTCTGTCCGTGCTCAGCAGCAGGCCGACTTGAGCCTGGCCGTCAGCCCGGCAATTATAGAGCTGTCCGGCGACCCCGGCCAAAGTTTCTCCAGCACGGTCACCTTCCAAAACACAGGCAACGAGCCGATTGCAGGTTTCTTGGGCACCGAAGCACTTGTTCCGGTTGATAACTTCATCGACCAAGCTCGCCGTAGCAACTTTGATGCTTCGGCCTGGATTGAGCTAGAAGAAAAAACCATTGCCTTCGATGCCGAGCAACGCAAGACCCTCAACTTTACCGTCACAATCCCAGAAGAAGCCAGCCCGGGTGGGCACTACGCATTAATCACGCTTACGCCGGGAGTTATTGATGCACCACGCGACGCTACAACGGTTTCTCCCCAGCTAAGCGCATCCCTGCTCATCACCGTGTCGGGCGACATAAACGAGAGTGCCGAAATTGTCGATGATGATTTGGCGATATCAAACATAACCCGTGGCGATGAGCTTAATCTTAGTTTCCGAATTCGAAACCTTGGCAATGTGCACATCCTCCCTGCCCCGCGGGTGACTATTTCTAAAGATGGCGAAATTGTTGAGATTTTCAGCCTGCAACCACAGTTAATCCTGCCAAATACCGAAAAAGTCTTTGAAGTTCCGACGTGGCTGGCAGACGTCGATTATGGTACGTATCAAATTCGAGCTGAAGCAACCTATGGCAACCAAAGTATTCCGCTCGCCACCACCGAGCATGAGTTCCTGGTTGTGCCAAATTATTTGTTAATCGCTGTCTGGATATTCCTGGCTGTGGGTATCCTGTTGTTGTTTGTGAAGCGAAAGAATATCCCGCGCACCATGGCGGTGCTGCGTGGGCATGCCAACTTTAGCGGACGGAATTACACGCGCTACAGTGGCGACGAAAAGTTACCGGAATCAGCACCGGACACCAAAGAACTCGAAAAAGTTGCGCGGGCGATTGAAGAAGAAAATCGGCCAAAAACAATTTTTGGGCTACCCGATATGCTTCACAAAAAAGAGTCTGATGAAATCAAGACAATGACACACCAAACGCCCACACCAAAGCCGAAAGTCATTAGCGAAACGCGCGTGAAGAATAATAACGACAGTACAACCTTCATCACCCAAACCAGCGCCAGCACCATTGTGCGTGAGAAATCGCCATTCTTTGACCCGGATGAAGAACCGCTCAAGCAGAGTCCGAAAAAATCAATTCAAGTACGCGACCATGAAGACGTTGAGCCTGTTGAGCAGACTAAGAAAACCACTGCTCAGCAAAAAGCAGCCACAAAAAAAGCTGTCGCTAAGAAGAATAGGGCCTCTAAAAAACCGGCCGCAAAGAAGACGACTACAAAGAAATCTCCTGTAAAGAAAACAGCCATGACATCTAAGAAATCTACTTCAACCAAAGCGCCAACTAAGAAATCAACCGCAAAAAAAGCCACCCAGACAACAAAACCCAAAGCCAAGTCATCCACAGCAAAGAAGAAGACAACCAAATAACCCCTTGCCTCTTGATGTGGCTTATGCTTAAATATATGCATTCTAGCAAGCGCCTCATGGGTTTGGTGCGCTGGAAAACAAAAAACTAATAAAAAACAAACATAAGGAGAGAACGTATGTTCAAGATCTCTCGCTTTAAAAAGCGAATTCGTGGTCTTGCTATTGGATTTGCGGCATCAGCAATGGTGATTGGCAATGTGGCTTCAGTTGCAGCCCTAAGCTCAGCATCCGTGACGATGAGCGATCCAAGACCAAGTGAGACTGGCGTGACATACACGGTTGACGCATCCGGCTATGATGCGGGTACGACGATACAATGTATTCAAACGCTATTCACGGTCAACGCAGACGGTTCTGGCGGTACACCAGCAGGCATGAGTACCACAGGAGCTGCACTCGACGCATCTGGAACTCTGATTACAGAGGCCAGTTGGACAGAAGACTTTGCTACCGATGGTCTTCTCGAAATAACATTCAACCCAGGTGAAACACCTGCAGCAAACGGCACACTCGTATTTACCGGTGTGACTAACCCGAATACCGACGACACATTCTTTGCGACCCTCACGACCTACACTGATGATGCATGTACAACCCCTGTCGACACAGTCGTAATCGCATTTGCCACCAAGACCGGTACCCAAGTTTCCTTGACCATCGACCCTAATCTGACATTTACTGTATCCGGCGTTGCAGCATCTACCGCAGTTTCTGGCACCAATACAACTCACGCATCGACCGCATCTTCTATCGACTATCTAAATGACGTGACCGCATCACAGAATGGTGTTTCAGCTCATAACTTGGATGTTACGACTAATGCATCCGGCGGCTATACCGTCTATATTCGACACACAGGATCCCTAACAAACTCTAACAGTGACACAATCGATAACCATACAGGCACAAACTCAGCTCCAACTTCATTCCCAGCCGTGGGCACGGAAGCATGGGGCTACGCAACAAGCGACTCATCACTTAGCGCAGTTGGCGATGGCGCCGACCGCTTTACAAACCCAGGTGGTGAATGGGCTGGCTTCACGACGACTAACGAAGAGGTAATGACGGACGAAGCAGGCACCACAACAGTAGCGCATCAAGTTGGTGTAGCATCAAGTACCGAAGCAGGTACCTACACAACCAACATTGTCTACACAGTTGTTGCATCATTCTAAACACGACGACGTACTCTAAAAATTAAACGACGAAAGATATGTACCCCCGGGGAATAAGCCTCGGGGGTTTTCATATTCCACCCCTCTGTCTCTTGTGGTTACAACAGATGTCTATTACAATAGTTGTAAATTCGTAAGGAGGGTGTCATTTTATGACTTCACGGCTTAATTTTCGGTGGGTGTTGAGTGTCGCTGTGTTGGCTGCAGCATTAATTTCGTTATTCGCATGGCAGATTGTCCGCGCACAAGAGGCTGATCAAGTATCGCTGACTATGTCACCGCAACTCATTGAAGTCACCGCAAATCCTGGTGACGAACCAATCGTTAACACCATTCGCATCACCAATAACAGCGACCTCCCCGTTGAACTCCTCGCAACACCGCAAAACATCGTACCAACCGGTGAAGAAGGTGGCTCTGTACCAACCGAAGACGAGACATCGTTCTCATTGGCTGCATGGATTACCGTTGAGCCGGAAGCAGTCAGCGTGGCACCAAACACCACACAGGACTTTACCGTGACGATAGCCGTACCAGGCAACGCCGAACCGGGTGGTCACTATGGTACTGTCACATTCGAAACCGTACCAGGCGACTCCACCGAAGGCGCCGGCGCATCAGTTGTACAACGTCTCGCACCGGTTATCTTAGCCAGTGTGGCTGGCGATATTGTTGAAGAGGGCGGTATTGAGTCATTCGCCTCAACCAAGAGCTTCTGGACAAACGAGAAACCAATCCTGTTTGAAACCCGCCTGAACAACACAGGGAATGTCCACTACAAGCCGACCGGCACCATCACAATCAAGAATATGTTCGGCAACGAAGTAACCAAAATTGTGGTTGAAGAGCGCAATGTTCTACCGGACACGATTCGGAAGCTTGAAACCGAATGGAGCGACCCTGGCTTTGCGGTTGGCCGCTACACAGCCGAGCTTGACCTCGTGTATGGTGAAGATGATAACCAAATTCACGCTGAAACGACCTTCATTATCTTCCCATGGCAAACCATCCTGCCAATCGCAGTCGTGGTCATCGTATTGCTCTTCATTCTTGTGAAATTCCGCTCACGCCTGGGCGCTGCCTTCAAGGTCCTGGCCGGTAAGAATTAGACATCTGTCGTCAATCTGTCGAAAATTAGGAGCATTTGCGCTACAATAAAAGCGTAAGCGAAAAAACAAAAAGCTTGCTCAAAAACATTTCTAAAATACTAGTCGCAGTGCTTGTTATGCTATTGCCTGTTTTCGTGGCACATAGTCCTGTTTCTGCATCCTCTGCCCCTGTCCAATTCACGATTCCGAACACCAGGCTGACAATTAAGGGATTTGCCTCACCCGGCGCCTTTGTGCAAATTGTTGACGGGAATGCCCTGGTTGGTACCGTGCTGGCTGACAGCAACGGCGTATTTGAAAAGAATTTTAGCGCCATGCGTGCCGGCCTACACAGATTCCGCATTACATACCAGGACCGTGACGGACTAACGTCGGATCCTCTTGTGCAGACTGTCAATGTGCGAGCACAATCAGACACTGCTGTTGAGTACTTCTTACCACCAACACTGGCTGCAAGGCCGGTCAGTGCTACTGAAGGCGAACTCGTAACTTTCTCGGGCTCAACTATCCCAAATGCAATTGTAGAGATTTCACTTGATGGCGGCGTGACCGTGTTGCGTCCGCAAAGCGGTCCTGACGGGCGGTACTCAATTTCAGTCGATACCACCGGCTATTACTTTGGCGAGCACAACGCAACAGCCACCAGCTCACAAGGTGGACTCACCTCACACCAAACACTCAAAGAGAAGTTCATTATTCTGCCGGTCCAGTCTAATGCCGGTAACAACAGTGGTGCACTGACCCCTCCAATCATCACATCAATCGATGGCGAAATAGAATCTGGTGAGACACCAATATTGATTCGTGGCACCGGCCCACCAAACACCCAGATTATTATCTATCTCAACGGTGAGCCAATTGGCTCAACATTTACTAATGCCGACGGAAATTGGTTCTTCAATTTAGATGTCAGCGCAACCTCGCAAGATATTCGTGCCATAGCCTGCGACGGCGATGTGTGTAGCGACTTTTCCAACCTCACAACCGTGCTGTTTACAGGCGACCCGGAACGCTGTTCGACACATCGTTTCTGGCTGTCAGAGTACCGTTACTGGGGGGTGGACGAAGGCGATGGCATTGATCTAAACATCACCGGCGTCAGCGGCACACCGCCCTACGAAGTCATCCTCGACTGGGGCGACTCGATAACCGAACGCTTTAACCGTAATTCGGCCCAAAGCTATAGCCTGCACCATGTCTATCAGCGCACGGGCAACTACTCAGGCAGTATTTCGATTGCCGATGATACAGGTTGTCAGTATACCCGCTACTTTTCTGTATCTGTGATAGAAAAACCGCTCGATAACCGCTGGTTCTTTGGCATTGCCGGTGGCATCATATTGCTCGCCATATGGCTGCGCCATCGCTACCACATCCATCGTAAGAAACTTATTCTTGCTCGCTAGGCCTATCCACGAGAAGCGGTTCGACGCCGGGTGATGCATCAGCGATACGCACAACGTCTTTATCAATCTTGCCAAGTTCTTTGTGAGCATTGTTGTAGTGATTGACGGTCGTGCCAAGCGATTTGCCAAGCTTTTGCATGTAATCCTCATACACCGTGATGTGGCGCCCAAGCTCGCCAACTCGTTTCTGAATATCTTTTGCCTTCTCTTCAATCTGCAGGCTGCGTAAGCCCTGTATAACTGTCTGGAGATAGGCCATGAACGTCGTCGGGCTGACAATAATAACCTTCTTTTCACGGAAGGCGTACTCAAGCAAATCGCGTGACGACACACCGACGCCAATACTATTGTCACCAGATAGCAAGTCATAATAAATTGCCTCTGAGGGTATAAACATAAAAGCATGGTCGAGCGTGTTTTCTTGCGGGCGTACGTATTTCGCAGTTTCATCGATACGAGCCTTTAAGTCTGCTTTGAAGAGCTTCGCCAGTCGCTCGCGCTCTACTTTGCTCTTGGACTCAACAAAGCGGTTGTAGTTCTCAAGACTAAACTTAGAGTCAACCGGCAGAATTTTATTTTTGTCCAAGAAGATAACGGCATCAACAATGTTGCCGTCCTTAAATTTGTACTGCATGGCAAATCGATCGGCGGGCAGGACGTTTTCAAGTACGGTCTGTAGATAATACTCGCCGAGCACACCGCGCTGTTTTGGATTCTGCAAAATATTCTGCAATGTCTTCAGCTCGTCGGTCACCGAAACAACTTGCTTGTTAGACTCCTTAATCTCGGTCAAGTTGGTCGTCACTTCAGAGATTAGCTTGGAGCTTTGGGCAAACTGCTTTTGCAGACTTTTGACCATCATTTCCTGATTTTTATACAGCCCATCACTCAGTTTGTCTCCCAAGCCCTCTCGCAGCTTGTTCATGTCGTCCGACAGCTTAGTCATGTCTGCTTTCAGCAGAGCCGCTGACTCCGAGTCGTTCTTCTTGCCGCGCGAGCTCGTCAAAAAAAAGATCATAACAATCTGGATAATAATTACCGCAACCAACCCTGCTTCAATCATGTGTCTATTTTAACACCTATTCCTTGGTCTGTATCAGTTCATCAAGCGTTTTGGCTAAGTCTTTCACCGTATTGACGACGTGGCTCGCGCCGGCCGCCTTCAGCCGTTCGGCAGAGTTCATGCCCCACGTTACCGCAATAGAATCAACGCGTGCAATCTTGCCAGCCTCGACATCGCGCACCTCATCGCCGATGCTGATAACACGCGCGCCTTTGCCTTCACTACGGCTTATGCGCCGAATCTTTGTGTACTTGCTAAAGACACCGACATCGCCGTACAAAAAGGCAAAGCAATCCCGCACTTCATACTTGTTTAGAAAGAATGAAACGTTCTCGAGGCTATTTGACGATAACACAGCAAGCTCAACGTTCTCGCGCGCCGAGTAGTCTTTAATAAGTTCGAGCATACCCTCGATCGGCTCCAAGTCATCCATGTGGCTCTTTAGGTTATGTCGAACCGATGCCACTATGCTTGGAATTTTATAGAATGGAATATGAAACTCCTTGAGGAGTTCCGGCGCCGTCTTGCCGCGCATCTCTTCAAATCTATCTTCATCAAGCTTTGGAATGCCATATTGCTCGAGAACGGTATTGCCAACTTCCATAACAATGGCAGCAGTGTCGGCAATCGTGCCATCAAAATCAAGAATTATGAGGGTCTTTCGGCTCATTGCAGCTTCCCACCAAGTGGTACGTCACGAATTGGCGATACAACAATCCAGTTTTCGGCCTCATCGCCAAAACCGACCGTTAGCACCTCGGACATAAAGGGCCCGACCTGTTTTGGAGGAAAGTTGACTACAGCTGCGACGAGTTGCCCCATCAGCTCATCTTTTGGGATGCTGGTGATTCGCGCCGATGAGCGCTTAACGCCAATACCATCACCAAAATCAATCTGTAATTTATAGGCCGGCTTGTGAGCTTCAGGAAAATCTTCAACGGCAATAATCTTACCCACACGGATATCTACTTTTTCAAAATCTTCCCACGAAATCGTGTTGCTCATTTATTGTTCTCTTATCTGTTACAATGGTATCAGTGAAAGACATCTTAGACAAAATAAAGTCAACTATTCGCGGCATGATGGACGAGGTAGCGAAACTCCTCGACTTTGTGAGCAATGGCTTCATCGAAGCCTGGCACATTTCAATGCTGTCGCTGCTTGGACATGTCGTCATCTTGTTCGCCCTGACCGAAGACATGCTCATCGAAGCCGGCATACTTTTGATTGGCTTTGGTTTGCTAGATGCGCTCGATGGTGCCGTGGCACGGCATCAGGGGACGACCGGATTCAAAGGTATGTTACTCGATAGCACTACCGACAGGATAAAGGAGTCCCTCCTCTACGCCGGTATCGCCTATTGGTTTGCCAACCACGGTGACCCACTTGGTGCACTGTATGCGACGTTGGCACTCGGCCTCTCGATAAGCGTGAGCTATGTCAAAGCAAAGGGAGAAGTCGCACTGGCAGAAGCAAATGCCAAACGCAAAAAGGCCGACATTAACCGTGAATTTGAAGATGGCATTTTTGGATACGAGGTTCGCATGTTCGTTTTGATTGTTGCGTTCTTTACCGGCCAACTCCTCTGGGGAGTTCTGGTGGTTGCGATTGGTTCGATGGCAACCTATCTTATCCGTTTTTCAAGTATCCTCGCTCGACTCAATGATAAAGATTGATTTGCACACTCACTCTCGAGCGTCTCACGACGGTGGTATATCGCTGACACACTACACGCGCATGCTTGAGCATGGCACACTCGACGCCGTCGCCATCACCGACCACAAAACAATTGAATACGCCAAAACCGCCAAACGCGACGCCACGATTGCCGAGGCAATCATTGTTGGTCAAGAGATAAAAAGTACTGAGGGCGAAATTATCGGCCTGTTTCTAAAGGCCAAGGTTGAGGATGGGCAATCGGCCGAAGACACCATCGCCGCCATAAAGAAGCAACATGGATTTATCATTATCCCCCACCCCGAAGACCCGCACAGAAGCGGCATGAGTCGCGAAGACATGGAAACAATCGTTCATGACATCGACGCTTTGGAGGTATACAACGGTCGCCAACTCCACAAGCCAAACCCCGAACTACGTTTGTGGGCGAAGCAGCATACCATTCCGATTGTTGCCAGTTCGGATGCACACTCGCCCGGGGGTGTCGGCTGGACATTTACTCTGCTGGAGTCTATCCCCAAAAATGCTGCTGAGCTTCGTGAGGCATTCCAACGGGGAGCAAGAACGGTCTACGACCGGCCTCCACTGAGAACCTATTTCTCGCCGAAGTATAATCGTGTCGCCAAGCTCTGGCGACGGGTGTGATATTCTGATTCTATGTTTTACTTAATTGCTCAAGGATTTTGGTTCCTGTTGCCGGCGATGTTCAGCAACATGGCGCCGATTTGGGCAAAAAAGATTCCCTTTCTCGACACATTAGATATTCCACTTGATGGTGGCAAAACATTCCGAGGTCACCCGATTTTTGGTCGCAACAAGACCTATCGTGGCATCGTAGCCGGCCTCATTTTCGCCGTATCAATCGCCCTCGTGCAATATGGTTTAAGTGAGCAGTTTGACGTGCTAAACAGACTCGAATTCTTTGATATGGGCGTCAGTGAGTATGTTGAACTAGCACTACTCATTGGGCTTGGCGCCCTGGTTGGCGATGCCTTTGAGAGTTTCTTGAAGCGACAAATCAACATCAAGCCCGGTGAAGCATGGGTGCCATTTGACCAAATTGATTATGTCATCGGCGCCTTGATTTTTAGTATTCCGGTTGGCGCCTTGTCGATATCACAATACGCCGCTGCCGCACTAGTTGGCATTTCCTTACACCCTATAGCCACCGTGATTGGCTGGAAGCTTGGCCTCAAAGATAAACCAATTTAGAAGTGGTCGACGCGCGGATAGCGTGATTTCACCGTCTGCACACCGCCAAAATAACGCCTATAAACAAGCCATAGCACAGTCATCAGCGCAGATGCCGCAGAAAGTGTTGCAATTGGGTTAAGACGAGAGTTATTTACATCAGCCACAAGCGCCTGCTGCTCGGTGAGCTCAATATCGCCAACCGCCGGCTGAGCTTGCAAAAGGGCAATCTCGCCGCCAGCCGATAAATCGATTGTAACCATCGTAGTAAACTGCTCACCCAGGTTGTAGATCCCGGCTGAATGCGGGATTCGGTTCAGCGTCGAGTCACCGGCAACATCATAGATATTCCAATCTTTGGCATATTCATCGTATGCATCAAGTAGCCACATCAGCGTGTAGTCCCGCTCGCCCTCGCAAGCCACGCTAACATTAATCACGCCATGCGTTGATTGGAGCGACGAGCTCTCTTCGTTTGCCTCGGTCGACGTCACCGCACTCACAAACCGACAGCTCTCAGATAGCTCGCCTCGCCTATCGAGCAGTACCAGCCCCTGTCGTTTCTTGCGGACCTGATTCATAAAACTTACAACTTGTGGTTGTTTATCGTCATCGACTCCGTCATAGTTCGCGTCTTTGTAATAAATCAGACCGCCCTCATACTCGCGTTGGTCCGGTATGTCAGGGTTGGTCTCATTATCAAGAATAGACGTTGAATAGGTTGGCACTGCAACTCCTTTAAAATCAACGTCTAGAGTCGATGCAGAGTGTTGCACAGAGCATTGATGGATTCCTTCGTATACGGAGTCATCAACAGCTATCAACGAAAACTTAATGGTATCCTCCTCTCCGGCCCGAAAGACTCCCTCAGCGGTCTTGCTTCGCCTTTGTGGTGTTCCGATTAGCAGGTCGCACTGATTCCCCACGCTGGCAGTTATATAAATATCCTCTTGCGGCGCATGTGAAATGTCGAGCTCATACTGTTCGATGATTGAGGTGGCTTCCTTAAGGCGCGACAACGTTAGTGTGGAGGTCGAAAATTCATGCTTGAGCTGGATGTCGTTGTCGATAATTTTAAATGAGTAGTCGAGCACTACCGGTGTGGCATACGCAGAGTCGCCATTGCTGACCGCGCTAAAACGCACCTCGCAGGTGTGCGTGCCTTCGCCATCGGTGTCGTCGATTGCCCTCACGCCTATGCCAAGCTTGTCGTTTGGTGTGACAATAGCACCACCGGTGGCGTAATTTTCGTAATTATGGCCGATACTGCACTGTCCATTTGTGGAGAAGGTAGTCGTAACAGATGCAATTGGCTCGGGGATGAGCGATAAGAAGAAGCGTGTTTCATTTTTGCCGGAGGCAGGATCTTCATACAAGGTAAACTGGCTGATGTTTGAAGTAAGGGCTGCAGCGTGTGTTCGACCAACCCAAACTAACGGCATTATGAGTATGCCAAGAAGAAGCCCGATACGTAGTTTTGTTTTGGTTTTTGTGTGCATTGGATGCCCCTATATTGTACCCCTTTTTTGCATGGTTTGCACACGACGGCTGTCGTACAATATGCGTATGTTTTATCTCGACAGCTTTTATATTCACAAATACGTTGAGCGAAAGAAGT
>JBPEXE010000135.1:0-2884 GCA_052031955.1 Saccharimonadales bacterium (SeqCode) | reverse complement strand
TTCGTGCTGCCACAAGGACAGGTGCTCGCATTGTTGGGGCCAAATGGTGCGGGTAAAACAACCACTGTTAAAATTTTGGCGACCCTACTCAAGTTGGACTCCGGAACGGCACTGGTCAATGGCTTTGACGTTGATAACGATGGCGAAAAAGTTCGAGCCGAGATTGGCTTAACCGGACAGTTTGCGGCGGTTGATGAGTACCTAACTGGGCGCGAGAATATTGAAATGGTAGCCCGGCTGTATCATTTGGACCGCCCACTGATTAAAAAGCGCGCCCAAGAACTGCTCGAAAAGTTTGACCTTGTAGACGCGGCAGAACGCCCCGCCAGAACCTACTCCGGTGGCATGAAGCGACGTCTCGACTTAGCCATGAGCTTGGTAGCCAATCCCCCAATTATCTTTTTGGACGAGCCAACGACCGGTCTGGACCCGCGCTCTCGTTTGGCGCTGTGGGAGTTTGTTCAGAAGCTAACCGATGACAATGTTTCTGTCTTGCTCACGACTCAGTACATGGAGGAGGCCGAGTATTTGGCGGACAATGTCATCGTTCTGGACGAAGGTAAAATTATTGCAGAAGGAACCGTCAATCAGCTCAAATCAAAAGCCGGCTCCCAATATGTTGAAGTGGCCCTCAAATCAATCGACGACAAAGAGCAGACACTCAAGCTGCTTGGTAAGAATGCAACATTCAACAAAGCGACCGAGCTGATTTCTGTACCTGCCAAGGGTGGCATGAAGGGGCTC
Source organism: Saccharimonadales bacterium (SeqCode) (assembly GCA_052031955.1). Classification (GTDB taxonomy): domain Bacteria; phylum Patescibacteriota; class Saccharimonadia; order Saccharimonadales; family JBPEXE01; genus JBPEXE01. The sequence continues at coordinate 2,140 of JBPEXE010000135.1, read as the reverse complement.
AACAAGGTTATCGAAAGTCTCGAGTCGGCAAACATTGCAATCGATACAATCGGACTGCGCAAGCCAACCTTGGATGATGTGTTCTTGGCACTCACCGGACACAAAGCCACCAAAGAATCCAAGAAAAAGGAGACCAAATAATGAATCTCCGTTATGCAGTTGCCGATAGCTATGTGCTGGCCAAGCGCTCGATCTTGCACATTGTTCGCAGCCTTGACCAAGTTATGTCGTTGATTATGTTCCCAATCATGTTCATGCTCCTTAACCGGTATGTGCTTGGTGGTGCGATTGACACTGGCGACGTCAGCTACTCGAACTATTTATTTGCAGGCATTCTCGTACAGACATTGGCATTTGGCGCGAACTACACAACCATCAATTTGGCTGTCGACATGAAAGAAGGAATCACCGATCGTTTCCGCTCGCTACCAATGAATAATGCAGCGGTTGTCGTAGGCCACATCATCAGCGATTTGTTCCGTAACGTCATCTCAGGCGTGATTATCGTGGTTATCGGCTTCATGATAGGCTTTCGGCCAAATGCATCGCTGGTTGAATGGATGTTGGTTATCGGCTTGTCAATTGTGTTCACGCTGGCGATTTCTTGGCTATCAGCCATTATGGGATTGCTCGTAAAGTCACTCGAAGCGGCCCAATGGATGGGCTTTGTACTGATATTCCCGCTTACATTTATCTCTAGCGCTTTCGTACCAACAGAAACCATGCCGGCTGCTCTGCGTGCTTTTGCGGAGAATCAACCGGTGACATTGGTGATTGATTCGATTCGAGGCTGGCTGGTCGGTACGCCGGTCGGCAATGAGCCGTGGCTGGCGCTATTGTGGTGTGTCGTGATTATTGTCGTAAGTGTTCCGATAACCGCCTGGTTGTTCCGCCGCCGATCGAGCCACTAGTGCTAGGCGAACGTCGCTGCGTAGACGATTCCTGTAAGTAGCACTGTGTATTCAAAGATTCCCCACGGGTTTGGCTGGAAGTAGACAAATCGAATCCAGTCATCATAGCGATACTTGCGTATCATCTCAGCGCGCTCGGTATCGTCCCAAGCATAAAACAGTCGGTTCGGAATATCTTTGTTGGTCGGTGTCTTTATTTGAAATAGAAACAGATATGATTTGTTGACGAGCGGGTATAGCCACTTCACCCCAAAACCAATCCCGACACTGTCATGCATGAAGTGTGCAAGCGTGCCCAGTGCCAGTGTGATGCCAATGGCGGGGTCGAGCAGCCACCCCAAGACTCCGGTGAGCGGAACCACAATTAGCGGATAATGAAGTCCATCGCGATGGGTGCTGCTGGGCGATTTCTTGGTCTTGGCCCAGGCGTAAAGATAGTCTAAATCTGGTAGCAAGACGGCACCCACACCAATCAGCAAACTGAGCCATACCGGATAGTCAATATGACTCCCGAGTAGCGTGCCAATTATTAAACCGATGCCGACATCAAACGGCATTACAGGCCTATCGCACTTTTGGGGCCCATGTAGCTGCCTGCGTTCGGAAAGTCCTGCTCAACAAGTGCTTGAAAGGTTTCACTGAAACCTTTTTGAGTAAGCTCGGCAATTGGCACAAACTCCATGCCACGAATATCGTTTACGTCCAGCCCCTCAATTGAATCGCCGAGTGTGCCACCACTGACGCTTGCCTCAAATGTAATGTGTAGGATGTATTCACCCTCATGGCTGTGATCACAAATATACAAAAGTCGCCCGACTTCAATCTCGAGGCCGGTTTCTTCGCGGACTTCTCGTGCGACGCCTTCAGCAAGTGTTTCGTCCTCTTCAAGCTTGCCGCCAGGTAGCGACCAACTTCGTTCTGCGTTGACGTTTTGGTCAAGCAGTAATATTTTGTCGTGCTGTCGGATGATGGCAGTGGCGCGTACTTTCACTACGTGCGCTCCTCGCTCATGCGAAACGCAACCACCCGCTCTACTAAATCAAGTGGCAGATCATCTGTGTGCGGAAATTGAACACTCCCTTTGCCTTGCTTGTAGCGCGAGAACTCTTGCTTGAACTTGTCATGGCCATTTGGGGTTGCGTAAAAACCAATGTGTTTGTCGTAGCCGGCAAAATACACGAGCGGCTTTCCGCTCAGTTTATAGGCAGGCATGCCATAGCTGATTGATT
>JBPEXE010000134.1:0-1878 GCA_052031955.1 Saccharimonadales bacterium (SeqCode) | reverse complement strand
AAGCCGTCTTTTAGCGTCAAACAGCTGCCAAAACTAAAGTCCCTGGTCGTGTTTTCAAATATTGGCGTGGCCATTACGGTGGCTGTGATTTTGGTTGGCGTACTGACGTATGCGGCTCTGCAGGGCATCGGGTTGGTTGCATCGCCAAGCCTATCGATTGAGATGCCGAACCAGGCCTACACAGTAGTCGATGAGTCGGCTTTTGAGGTGCGGGGAAGTGCCGAGCGTGAAGCGACAGTGTTAATCAATGGCGAACCGACAACCGTGCACGCGGACACCGGTGCCTTTTCTGAGATTGTGTTTTTGCAACGTGGCTACAATCAAATCACCGTAGAAGTTGTGAATAGTTTTTCTACCAGTACGCTCGAGACATTTGTGATTATTTACGAACCGCCGAGTCTACCGGCTTAGAGAAATATTAAACTACTGTTATGATCATTGACCAACAGGGGTGGTTATGGTAGTATAATTTGGCAATATCAACCCCGCCTGCTCCGCAAGAGAGTGGGCCATATGGACCAAGGAGGTACATAATGAGTGAGTACGAATTAACCGTACTGTATCACCCAGACCTCGAGATCGATATCGACAAGGCACTTGCCAAGGTCGAAAAGATTCTCAAGGATAACAAGGGTAAGATTGTCAAAACTGACAATTGGGGTAAGCGAAAACTCGCTTATTCAATTAAAAAAGAAGACCACGCAGTCTACGTATACTACGAGATTGAACTGCCTGGCGAGAATGTATCGAAAGTTGAGAATGTTCTCAACATCACCAACGAGGTGCTTCGATATCTACTCGTGAAGCCCGGCCCGGAAATCGAGGAAGATGAATCTTCTGATGATGAAGAAGCCACCGACGAGAAGAGCGACACAAAAGACGACGACGCAGCAAAAGAAAACGAAGACTAGCAGCAAGTAACGGAGGAGAACAAAGATGGCAAAAGGGTTTAACAAGGTAGTACTGATGGGTAATCTCACACGAGATCCTGAACTTCGCACCACACCAAGTGGTCAGAGCGTGGCAAGTTTTTCACTTGCCGTGAACCGAACATGGCGAAACGCTGACGGCGAACAACAAGAAGCAGTTGATTACATCGACTGTAACGCTTGGGGTAAGGCCGGCGAAATCATTACACAGTACATGCAAAAGGGACGAGCAATTTTGGTATCTGGTCGTTTGCAGCAACGAAGCTGGGAACAGGATGGCCAAAAGCGCTCAAAAGTTGAAGTGGTCGTTGAAGACTTTAACTTTGTTGGCGGCGGCGATGGCGCACCAAGCGGTGGCGGCTCATCATCAAGCGCACCGTCACGCGCACCTGCCAAGAAGAAGGAAGACGTTGTTATCGAAGATATCGATGACGAACCAGTTGACCTGAGTGATATTCCTTTCTAGTGACGATTTCTTTGTTGAAGCTTGCGCGCTTCACGAGCAGTATCTCAAATACAGCTCGTTCCAGTGCTCAGCTTCGCCTCGAACTCGCCTACCAGAAACAAATATCTAATTAATTGAAGAATGATAAGGACAAGAAATGGCATTTAAGAAGAAATCAGACGTGAAGTACTTTGACTATAAAGACTTCAAGACTCTGCAGCGTTACATCAGCCCATACGGCCAGATTGAAACACGCAAGAAGACTGGTTTGAGCGCTAAGCAGCAACGTCAGTTGACGACTGCCGTAAAGCGAGCTCGACACCTGGCTTTGCTTCCATTTGTAGTAAAGTAGAGACAAGTAATTGATTGAGGGGGTTGATGCATGGGCTACATGAATCATGAGCGCAAAATTCTGCGCCAAGAGATTGAAAAGTCCCGCACCAACCACCCTTTTTCATCTGGTAGAAACCATTATGAGTTTAATGTGGCTGCGGAGCGGCTACA
>JBPEXE010000133.1:0-1682 GCA_052031955.1 Saccharimonadales bacterium (SeqCode) | reverse complement strand
TGGAATACCCAGCTCACGGGAGACGATTGCCGCGTGGCAGGTGCGCCCACCTTTGTCGGTGACAATTGCACTCGCCTTCTTCATGATTGGCACCCAATCCGGATCGGTCATTTCGGTCACAAGAACATCGCCGGCTTTGAACTTGGAGATGTCCTTAACGCTCATAATCTTACTAACTTTACCGGCACCAATTTTATTGCCGACACTGGTTCCTTTGACGAGTGGCTCGCCATGATCCATGAGCTGATATTCTTCAATCACGTTGGCATTCATACGCGAGGCAACTGTTTCGGCGCGAGCCTGCACAATGTAGAGTTTGCCGTCATCTTCATCCAGCGCCCACTCGATATCCATAGGGTGGCCATAGTGCTCTTCAATCAGCACGCCCCACTCTGCCAACGTGTGCACTTGCTCATCGGTAATTGAGTAGCGCTGTTGGTCGTGCACGGGCACGTTGATGTTCTTGGTTGTACTGTTTGGACCGGGAATCATCTTTTCTTTCTTAGAACCCACCTTGCGCTTCAGAATCGACATGGTCGGCTTGAAGATGGTGAATTCATCCGGACTAACTCGCCCCTGGACGATGTTTTCACCAATACCATAAATCGAAGTGATGACGATGGCGTTTCTAAAGCCGGACTCAGTATCAATTGTGAACATAACCCCAGCTGATTCTGAGCGCACAGCAACCATTTGTTGGACGCCAACTGACAGTGCGACCTTCATGTGGTCAAAGCCATTCTCGTCGCGGTATACGATGGCGCGGTCGGTAAATAGAGATGCAATACAATCGACCGCTGATTTAATGACATTGTCTTCACCGCTGATATTGAGATAGGTCTCTTGCTGACCGGCAAAGCTAGCGTCGGGCAAATCTTCAGCGGTTGCGCTTGAGCGCACAGCCACCACAACGTTATCTTGGCCACAGGCTTGGCTGAGCTTTCGATAACCATCACGAATCTCGGCCTCAAAATCTGCGGGCAGCTTGGCATTTTTGATAATGCGTCGAATAGCGGCACCGCGTGCACGCAGCTCATCGACATCTTTCACGTCGAGACCATCAAGCTCAGCAGCTACCTTGTCACGAATACCAGCTTCATCAAGAAAATAGTAATAGGCATCAGATGTCGTTCCAAAGCCATTTGGGAGATTCACGCCTTTTGGCGCGAGGTTTCGGTACATCTCACCCAACGAGGCGTTTTTGCCGCCAACCTGAGGGATGTCATCAATTGTTAGTTCTTCGAAAAATTTTAGGTATTTGTACATAGGCCACCCTTTTTACGTGTCTTTAACTAAATTTTAGCATAAGCGACAAGGGTAACTATGATGTGAATCACTAAATTATTGGGCGGGGGCTGGCGTATCGCCTTCGGCGGCTGGCTCTGGGTCCGGTGCGAGGATGTTGTTGACGATGTTATCAATCTCATCGTTGGCGAGGTTTGCCTTGACTGAGTAACCCTCGATGCCAAGCTCACGCAGGCCGGCAGGTGCGTCTTCTTCGTTGAGGTTCGAGATAATGTAAACTGGAATATCGTGGCCCCATGCGCTGGCACGCATGCGCTTGAGCACTTCGTCGCCGGCGATGGCGGGCACCATCATGTCGAGGAGCACAAGGTCAGGTTGTTCGGTTTGGATGGTGTAGAGCGCGGAGATACCGTCGTAGGCGGCATAACATTGATAAC
>JBPEXE010000132.1:0-3138 GCA_052031955.1 Saccharimonadales bacterium (SeqCode) | reverse complement strand
TTGAGCACTTCGTCGCCGGCGATGGCGGGCACCATCATGTCGAGGAGCACAAGGTCAGGTTGTTCGGTTTGGATGGTGTAGAGCGCGGAGATACCGTCGTAGGCGGCATAACATTGATAACCGGCCAACTCGAGCCGTGTTTTATAAATATCTGACAGTGCTGGGTTATCTTCGACAATCACGATTTTCATTTGTGGCTTTGGTTCTTCCATGTGGCAATCTCGCTGTTACTTACCATAGATTGTACTACGAATGCTAAGCTTGTGTTTAAAGTCGAGGCGTATGGTATTTTTTAGGTACCGATGACCGATACGCTTCAACGACCAGACGGCAACACTGCTGATTCAGAACCGCTTCAACCCCACCGAGAACCTGCATGTATTGATGTGTCACCAGATGATATCGAGCCGCCACTTGAGGCCAGCACACGGTTTAAGTGGTATAAGCGTGGCATTGGCTCAGTGGCTGTTGCCACTACTGTGTTGGTCGCCCAAAATGTCGATGTTATTGATAGGTTTGAAGACTGGAATACAGATAATTATTATCTTTCTGTACCGAGTGCTTGCGCGGCGTACGTTGATATGGAGCGGGATTTGAGGCAGCCCCTTCCGCAGGCCGATGATTTGGATGTCGAGATTGTCGACAGCGTGGCCGAGGCCGTATCCATAAACAATAACGGCGGGAGCGCGACTGTTGCTCCTGATTTGACAGATGAGCAATCCAGCGCACGTGATATCGAAACCGGCGGTTTTAGTATCAGAGAGACAGCTGCCTGGGCCTGGAACTTTAAAGACTATAAAATCGCTGAATTCACCACCCCCACCACAGATGATGGCCAAGGAATAACATTTAACTTTTATAGCTCAAGTCCTGACGTTCACTTTGACATTGATGAGCAGCGCTGGTCCGAGCTCTTTCTCGCACCAATTACCTCCGAGTTTGTCGTAGCTGACCAGCACTTCCGAGAGGTAAGAACCTGTTTGAGAGATGGGTATGATCTTATGGACCAAGTAGCCGGGCAGGAGCTTGATGTCTATGTCGCGCCGGACCTCGGTTACTGCTTGGCGCACATGCGCATGCGTGAAATTGGGCCAGAATTTTCCTCACGGGATTGCCAGTCCCAGGGCTTTACACCGCCGCGCCTGAATGTGGAGTTTCTGTTCTGGCATCCACTTGATGAAGAGTTTATGATTCTAACCTTTCGTGATTATGATGACTGGGAAACCATCAATCGAAAGATAAACGAATTTGTGGTGCATGAGGCTACTCACTTCTGGCTCAACCAGACAAACCGTAAGTTTGAGCTCGACCCTGAGGAGCGATTTGTGGAGGCTATGGAAATGAGTATTATCGCTGACGATAGTTTACTTATATTCGATGGCAAAAGTGCACCAATCGTGTATCGTCAAAGCTCCCGCGCTGGCACCCAGTCGAACGACTAAACGACGAGCATCGCATCACCAAAAGAGTAGAAGCGGTATTCTTCTTCAATAGCATGCTGGTAAATTCGCATCAACTCATCTCGACCGGTGAAAGCGGCAATCAACATCAGTAGGCTGGTTGAAGGCAGATGGAAGTTCGTCACAATACTGTCTGTAGCCTTGAGTGTGTCGCCCGGTTGGATGAATATCTCGGTGCTTCCCCGTTCGATTGGTTGAAATCCGTTATTGAATGCGCTCTCTAATACACGTGCACTGGTCGTGCCGACGGCTGTTCGATGCGATGCTTGGTTGAGAATATCTGTTGCCTCACTCGAGATTGAAAAGGTCTCCTCATGCAACCGTTTATCACTTATATTCTGCTCGTCAATTGGGGCAAATGTGCCCAAGCCAACATTGAGGGTTATTTCTGCAACCGGATGCCGTGCGCGCACGGCATTAAGAAGCTCAGGTGTAAAGTGCAGTCCTGCGGTTGGTGCGGCTTTTGATCCGTGCTGTTTGGCGTACACAGTCTGGTATTCCTCGGCCAGCGATTCGTCTTGTGCAATGTACGGCGGTAGTGGTGTCAGGCGGAATTCATCAAGTTTTGGGTCGTCGTGAGTAATGTTGAATTCAAGTGTGCGGTGTCCGTGCTCGTCGATGTCCTTCACTTCAGCCGAAATACCATCAGCAAGTTGACGAGTCTCGCCCAGTTTAAACTTTTTGCCGGGGCGCACCATGGCGCGAACTCGTCTATCGTCCACCGTTTCGAGGATAAAAACTTCCATGTTCTCAAACTTTAAGCGGTCTTTATCTACTTTGGCAGAGTTAAGTACGAGTGTGGTTTCTGGCACGAGGTATTCATTGATGTCACGAAAAACGGCATCAGTAATAGAGGCGTCTTGTCGGTTGTAGACAAGCAAGCGAGCGCTGTCACGTGGTGAGGCCGGCCGTTGCGCAATAAGCTCTTTGGGCAGTTCGTAACTGAAGTCATCTATTTTCATCAGTGCTGTATTATACTTGGTACGATGAAAAGTTTAAAAGACCTGCTCAAGATTAAAGCTGATGATATCGATGTCGAGGGTGTTCGAAGTGACATTCAGATTATTCAGAAGGAGCTCGACCGACTGTACGGTGGTGATATTAAAATCTCTAAAATTCGAGATGGCGTAGCAAATTTGCATACTCAGAACGCATCGCTGGCATCGAATGTGCGCATGCAACAGACGCAATTATTAGAAGACCTAAACTCGTCGCTCAAAACGCCGCTTGAGCGTCTGATAATTCGTATCGTTTAAATGGCAAATTATAAAGGGCACATCACTGGCGGCGTTGTAGCCGGTCTGGTTGTATCAGGCGCGCACTACTACACCAGCGGTGAAGGGTTTGTTGATACACTACTCGTAAATGCCGATTGGCAACTGGTGGCTGGTTTAGTGGCGGTATCTACCCTTTTTGCGCTCTGGCCGGATGTCGATACTAATTCAAAGGCCCAGAACATGTTCTATTGGATGATATTTGTGCTGGATTTATTCCTGATTTTCAGCGGGCTTTATTTTACTGCAAGTTTGCTTGGCTTGCTCGCCATGACGCCAATCCTTGGTAAGCACCGTGGCTGGACTCACTCCAAAGCTACTGTAGTGTTAGTGCCAGCGCCAATTATCGTCATTCCCTACCTCGCCAATGAACGCGTTGGTCTTGTGGGATTGCTTTTTTATTT
>JBPEXE010000131.1:0-4204 GCA_052031955.1 Saccharimonadales bacterium (SeqCode) | reverse complement strand
TCACTCATTTCCTTCTTATGAGATGAATGGAGAACCTGCAGCAGCTTTGTTTGTGCATCTTGGACCTTCTCAACCGCAACATCGTCGAAACCACCATTGGTACCGGCATGAATCAGCACGGCTTGTTCCCAGATGGCGTAAGGGGAGTATTGTGGCTGCTTGAGGAGCTCGGTCAAACGTTGCCCACGTTCGATGCGAGCTTTCGTTTCGGCATCTAGGTCTGAACCAAACTGTGCAAATGCCGCAAGTTCACGGAATTGCGCGAGGTCGAGGCGGAGTGAGCCGGATACCGACTTAACTGTCTTTGTCTGAGCGGCACCACCCACACGCGACACTGAAAGACCGACGTTTACGGCCGGGCGGATACCTTGGTTAAACAGGTCTGTTTCAACGAAAATCTGACCGTCGGTGATAGAAATCACGTTGGTTGGCACGAAAGCCGAGATGTCGCCGGCCTGGGTTTCGATGATTGGCAAGGCAGTCAATGAACCACCGCCGAGATCATCACTCAACTTAGCAGCTCGCTCAAGGAGGCGAGAGTGGAGGTAGAAGACATCGCCAGGGTAGGCCTCGCGTCCCGGTGGACGACGTAGCAAGAGTGACATTTGTCGGTAGGCAACAGCGTGCTTTGACAGGTCATCGTAAATAATCAGACCATGCTGGCCGTTGTCGCGGAAATATTCACCCATAGCCGCACCAGAGTATGGTGCAAGATATTGCATAGAAGCAGAGTCAGAGGCAGATGTGGCGACCACAATTGTTTGCTCCATCACACCTTCGCGCTTGAGTCGCTCAACGAGACGAGCAATCTTGGCATTCTTCTGGCCAATCGCAACGTAGATGTTAATAACACCGGTCTTTTGCTTGGCTTGGTTAATCATGGTATCGATAGCGATAGCGGTTTTACCGGTTTGGCGGTCACCGATAATCAGCTCACGTTGGCCACGGCCAATCGGAATCATCGTGTCGATGGCGGCAATGCCGGTCATCAACGGTTCATTAACTGATTTACGAGACAAAACACCAGGTGCCTGCTTCTCAACAAGACCAGTCTGCTTGGCTTTAATCGGACCGGCGCCATCAAGCGGGTTGCCGAGTGGGTCAACCACGCGACCAACCATCTCAGGACCAACCGGAACTTCAAGAAGGCTTCCGGAGAGAGTAACGCGATCACCGGCTTTGACGGCAGTTTCGTTACCGAGGAGAACGGCACCGATTTCATCTTCCATCAAGTTAAGCGCAAAAGCAGTCACATCGCCACTCGCTGATTCGATTGTTAACATTTCGCTGTAGGCAGCTTCGTTGAGGCCGAAAATCCAGGCGATACCGTCACCAACACGGGTTACAATACCGACCTTCTTGGTCTGGCCAGAGCTCTTAAGCTCGCTGATCGCGGCTTTTAGCTCGCTACTTAGTTCTTTCACTGATATTTCTGCCATGCTCTAATCTCCTTTTAGGCTCGCTTCATGCGATTCAGTCTTGTGCGAATCGATACATCGACTTCCGTTTTAGGCGTTCTCACGATGACACCGCCCAAAACGGAAGGATCTATTTGGTTGATGATCTCCACAGACTGGATGTTCTTGTCTTGCGACTTCAACATTTTAATTACGTTTCTTTGCTCGTCGGCTGTGAGTTTGCGCGCGCTGGTGACATGGGCGACAGAGCGACCGTTTTCATCCAGACGAACTTCTACTTCACGAATTACCAAGCCGAGCTCCTTACTGCGACCGTTCGACACGAGATATCCAGCTACTTGATCAGCAGCTTTCTTGCCAGGGTTGGCAATCAGGTACTCAGCCAGTTGTCGACGGCTTAACTTCATTACGATTGGGCTCCTTGCTTCAGCGCCTTTTCAATCAGCTGTTGGTCTTTACTGTCAGTCATCTTCTCATCCAGAACAGACTCTGTTGCGTCGGCCACCAAACCGAGCATTTCGCTCTTCAGGGCTTTGCGGACCTTATCAGCCTCAACAAATGCTTGTTGCTTAGCCTTCTCAACAATGTCTTCAGCCTGTCGGTTGGCGCGGTCTTGCGCGTCGGCGACAATCGCACCGGCTTCTTCGTGACCTTTAGCAATGACATCTTCTGCTTCTTTACGAGCAGCTCGTAGGGCGTCTTCATTCTTGCGCTCAACCTCAGCTTTTTGAACTTCAATATCTTCGGCGTTCTTCAAGCCTTCTTCAATCGTCTTGCGACGTTCGCTTAAATTATGAACGATTTTCGACAGGGCAAACTTTTGAATGATGATAAACAGGATGAGGAACGTGCCGGCTTGCAACGCAATAGCGAGCGGGTCTATACCCAATACAGCGGCACCCGTTTCTGACCCATGCTCTTCGGCACCGGTTGATTCGTGGTGTTCTTCATCAGCAGCAACAGCCTCTTCGCTATGCGAATCGGTTTCTGTCGCAGCCAGTAGTGTGTAGTATCGTGACACGTTCCTATATCTCCTGATTATTCGTTATTAGCCAATGAGGACAACGAGGAAAGCCAAGAGGGCTGTAACCTCGATCATAGCTGCGATGATGACAATCTGACCAGCAGCCTTACCAGCTTCTGGGTTACGACCCAAAGCCTTCATGTAGTTTGAGCCCACCATACCGAGTGCTGAAGCAGCAGCTAGTAGTGCTAGACCTGCAGCAATCATCTTGAATGTGGCAGGTTGCCATTGAGCTGCCTCGAGCAATTCAACCTGCTCTGCAACTGTTTGTGCGAATGATGTAATCGCGTTCATTTATATCTCCTTGTCCCTGTTGACCTATTATTTTCCACTCGCTGCACGAGCCGGGACCGTGCCAGTTTTTACTTCAGCGTTAGCGTGGACGTCTTCATGGTGCTCATCTTCGGCGTGATCATCATGGCCATGAGCAATGGCCAAACCGAGGTAGGTTGCTGCGAGAACAGTAAACACGTATGCCTGGATAAGTGCAACTAATATCTCGAACAGGACAATTGGCAAGACGGTCAACGGGGTAGCGTAACCGCCGACATATATGAAAACGGCGATGAGGATTTCTCCAACCGCCGTGTTGAGGAATAAACGGAGTGACAGGCTAATGACACGTGTGACTTCGCCAAAGACTTCAAGAATACCGATAAAGAGGTTGATTGGGTTGAACGGTTTGTCCGTAAAGTAGTGCTTGAGGTGACCCAGGAAGCCAGACTCGCGGATTGAAAGTACTTGCACGGTCAAAATGGCAATAATCGACATAGCAATGGTCGCGTTTAGATCGGCCGTAAATGGTCGAAAGGCAACGGTGTCGTTGATTTTGACACCCTCACCAACCACCGGCATCAAGCCGGACAGATTGGACAGGACGATAAAAATGAAAAACGTCCCGAAAGTCGGGGCGTATTTGATGGCTTTTTCTCGATTCTTAAAAATGTCGTCGAGCATATTAATAATGAATTCCATGGCGAGCTCAAAGAATTGCACAATCCCACCAACCGGCGACACTTTGGCCTTCTTTGCTGCATAGACGCCCAGGATAATCATCGTGATGGCAACTACGAGTCCGTACAGCATCGAGTTTGTGACGGTGAAGCCACCGATATCGAACAGTCCCTCAGCCTTGAGACTGATGTGCGGACCTTCTTCGGCAGCAAAAAATGACAACATTATTTATCTTCTTCCTTCTTGAACGTACCAGGATAGTACTTTTCGACAATTCTGTACACCAAGGCCGTTACGGCACCGAGGCCAACAAACAAACCAATGATGGTGAACAGCGGGCGTGTCTCAAATTTAGCGTCGAGCCAGTTGCCACCAAGAGCAAAGAGCATAAAGGGGATTGCAACCTGCCAAGCCATTTCGACGAGAGCGGATTGAATTGGGGGTACTTTAGACACACCTGCCGGTTGCGGCTCCTTTTTCTGAGTCGAACTAGATTGACGTGAACTATTTCCCATTTCGCGTGGGATAGTACCACTGTTAGACTTTATTTTCAATAGTGAAAGTGTGCTATTCGACGCCCAAAACCAGCTTTATGCGATCAAAATAGCTGAATTCTTGACTACCTGTACATGCTGATGGGTCGGCACGTTCGTTGTATTCTGCCGCATTCTGTTCGATTGTCTGATACTGCTTGCTCAACTCGGCACCGTCTTCATCGCCGAACGAGACCAGCAACACGTCTTCACTATCGATGGTCTTGTTCGCAATCGAGTTTACTTCTTCGCCGTTTAGGATAAATGTCAACTTA
>JBPEXE010000130.1:0-11827 GCA_052031955.1 Saccharimonadales bacterium (SeqCode) | reverse complement strand
GAAGGTTGTCGAGGAAGCCGTTAAAGAAGCAAAAGAAGCCGAGAAGTCTGACGACAAGGAAGCGCTTGAAAAAGCCTTTAACGAACTCAGCGCCAAGATTCAGCCGGTAGGTGCTAAGCTGTACGAAGAAGCATCAGAAGGCGACAGTGAATCGTCAGATGATGCCGATAAGAACGACGACGCGAAGAAAGATGACAAAGAAGTCGTTGAAGGCGAAGTCGAAGAAGACGACAAAAAATAACTCCCAGAACTGGACTAACTAATTCATGGCTAAACGCGATTACTACGAAGTACTAGGTGTCAATAAATCTGCATCGCAAGATGAGATTAAGAAGGCCTACCGCAAAGCTGCCGTGAAGCATCACCCGGACAAAGAGGGTGGTGACGAAGAGAAGTTTAAGGAAGCATCAGAGGCCTATGAGGTCCTCAGTAACACTGAGAAGAAGCAGCGCTACGATCAATTCGGCCATGCCGGCGTTGGTACGAGTGCTGCTTCCGGGGGTGGTCATCCAGGCGCCGGTTTTGGTGGCTTTGGCAACGTGAATGGTCAGCGAGTTCATGTGAACTTTGAAGACCTGGGCGTTGATTTGGGCGATATCTTTGATTCATTCTTTGGCGGTGGTTTTGGTCGCGCCAACCGTGTGCAGCGTGGTCGCGACGTGCAAACTCGAGTCACGATAAGCTTTGAAGAAGCTATCTCCGGCATTGAAAAGCGCGAGATTGAATATGACAAGATTACGCGAAAGGCCGACGGCTCAACTGATCGTAAGCGCAAGACATTTAAAATGAAGATTCCGGCCGGTATTGATGATGGCGTTGCCATTCGCCTTAAAGGGTATGGTGAAGCGATTCCCAATGGTGAGGACGGCGACTTGCTTGTCGAAGTACGCGTCAAGCCACACAAGAAATTCATACGCGAAGGTGATTTGATTTTATCTTCAGAAACAATCTCGATGGTTGATGCGGCGCTCGGTACTAGCATTGATGTTGAAACCGTTGACGGCACCAAGAAACTCAAAATTCCAGCTGGTACACAGCCGGGTACCGACTTTAGGCTCCGCGGCTACGGTGTTCCACATGTTCGCGGTGGTGGTCGAGGGGATCAGATTATTCAGCTGAGAGTTGAAGTGCCGAAGAAGCTCAACAAGAAGCAAAAGTCATTGCTCGAAGAACTCAAGAAGTCGAGCAAAAAATTATGGTAGCAAAATCCACCACGCTTCTTATCACCACACACCGAGATGACTACGTGCAAGGTAATATTGGGGAGGGGCTGGAGGGGCTACTTGAGCATAAAGTAGACGTTGCTGAATTTCATGAAATCGAATTCTTGATTGACAAGGATATTGACATTCTCTGGCGCGGTGAAAGCATACTAGGTTATAACAATATTATAATGTACGGTGGCATAAGTCGCCTTCTGCGACTCACACACCCGCTTGCAATTGCGCTGCGTGCACTTCATGAAAATGTCTATACGAGTGGTGCGGAAAACTTCCGGGGTGTTGATAAGCTCACCCAAGGGGTGTTCTTTGCACTCAACAACATACCGGTTCCCAGAACCTACTTTGCTTCACCCCAAAACATATGCAAAAACGCTGAGAATATGATTGGTTTCCCATTGGTGCTCAAAGATATTTTGAGCAGTCAGGGCGAGCGTAACTTTTTGATTACGAATCAGAAAGAGCTCGTCAACCGCATGCAGGATATGGAGTCCGATCGATACATTGCACAAGAGTTTATTGAGAATGAGGGTGACATGAGAGTTCTCATCAACGCCGGTGGAAAATATGTCGCCTTTCGAAAGCGAGCAGTGGACGGAAGTCATCTGAATAATACAAGTGCGGGCGCTGAGGCAACCTTGCTTGCTGCCGTGCCAGATGACTTGCTTGGGCTGTGTCGTCGAGTGGTGGTTGCTATGAATATGCCGCTACTAGGTATCGATGTTATCGAGCGTGACGGACAGTATTATTTTCTTGAGGCAAATACACAGCCACTCATTTTCACCGGTGCATTTCCAGATAAGAAACAGGCGGTTCTGCTTGATTCGCTGCGCAGTGCTGGGCGATAATACACTTATGCACGATATTGATATCGATACGCGCGTCCTGATTGAAGAATTGGAGCGACAAGGGATTCATTATGAAGTTGCCGATGAGCGTCTGAGGGTGCTGCGTATCTTCTTTGAGGGTCAGAAACCAATACTTATTCAACGTGCACAATCTCGATTCAGAAGCAAAATGGGCCATTTTTTAGCATTGCGCAAAGACTTGGCCGGTCGCTTGGTAGCCGAGGCAGGTGTGCCGATTCCTGAAACTGTAGACGCTACAGACAGGGATAGCGATGCGGTTGAGTTGCTTGGACGGGTGGGGACAGTTGTTGTAAAGCCCGACGATAGCGCGCATGGCAATGGTATTACAACCGATGTTCAGGATACCGAAAAGCTTACTAAAAGTCTGAGTGTGGCACGGGAATTTTCGAAACGCGTACTTGTTCAGCAACAAGTAACGGGTCAGGATATTCGTGTTTTGATAATCGGTGGGAAACTGGCAGCTGCGCTCATTCGGCGCCCTGCTACGGTAACAGGGGATGGCACGCACTCCATAAAGCAGCTGATTGAGATTGAGAACCAGAAGCCAGAGCGTGGTGAGCACTATCGAACTGATCTGAATAAAATTGCAATGGATGCCGTCGAACGATATGTCACAGACACGGACGCTGTACCAGATGCTGGCGTCGAGGTGCGCGTCATGGGTCCGGCCAACGTCGGTCAGGGTGGCACGTCCGAAGACATCACGGCGCTCCTTGACCCGCAAATAGTGGAGTATTCAATTCGTGCCGCTGAGGCGTGTGAGCTAGAGGTAGCAGGCGTTGATTTTATGCTACCTGAGCCAAAGCAGCCGATTGGGCCTAACAACCAACCTTACTTTATAGAAATTAATGCGCTGCCCTTGCTTGGTTTTCACGCTCGCCCTAATTTTGGTGATTCACAGCCAGTCGCGAGAATCTTGCTTGATTGGCTCAAAGAACAGAACGCTAACAGATAACATAAACTTGAAAAATCATCATACTTATGCTAAAATAAAAGTATGAATGAATCGCATTCAACAGTAGTCGAACGTTCACTGCTCTTTGAAAAAAGAGCCAATGATGACGTTGTGGCGGCGCTTGAGGCGCTTCAGTCTGAGCCGTCTCGGGAACTCTCCGTTGAGCAGAAAGCTGAAGTTGTTGCTTTCTCGGACGGGCTGACAACTGCGGAAGCTGCACATTTTGAGAACGTGCGGTCTCTGCAAGAGCTGTTTGTAATGAATACTGATGAGCGCCGACCGATGTTTGTGCCAGGTTATCTCATGTCAGAAGCTGGTCGTGCGAGTGCGAGAGCGCTACTCGATATTGAACTGCCAGACTTTGAAACGGAACAAGCAGCGCATGATTACTTGCTCAGCTTCGATTACCGAGCACACGCGAACAAAAAGGGCTTTTCGGACCTAGCCAAACGCAGTGAAATCGCTGCCCGTGACCCTATAGCAAAAGCCTTAGTGGCAGGGGAGATACCAAATACTCCGCTTCGAATTGAGATTATTACCGATCCTGAGCTCTATCTTGAAAAAGCCATTGAATTGCGCCGATTTAAGGATGCTCTCAAGCAAACACGCGTTGATGTTCGCGGCCAACAAGAATTTGGAAATGATGTGGACGACGCAAAACTATTAATGATTGATTTGCACCTTGCCCGTGTCAATGAGCTGCTGGCTCAGTTGTACCCCGGGTTGGCAGGTATACTCCGGCAGGCTGATGCCGGTGCGTGGGGCGAAGATGGTGATATATATCGGAGCATTATTGAAGACGTTTCGCCAACCATCTCAAGTAGTGACTACTACAAAAATAGGTCAGCTGGACTACTGGATAAGTTACGTAACGGTGCGTCGTTGAGGGACGGTATTTCATCGGTTGAAAGCCAGACCACCGCGCACAAGGTTGATCATATTGGTGCGCCGCTAGCAGAGCTCGATGAAGCATTCTTTACAAAAGAAGAAATCGACGCCATGCGTCACGAAGTATTTACTGAGGCGGACATCGCTGAAGCTATGCGCCTTGTGCTTGATGAGTGGGGATTGCTGAGTAGCGAGACCGACTGGTCGCAAGAGCGTGATGGATGGGCGAGTGATGGGAAGTGGCAAGTTGTTATTGATGAAAGTTTTGATAATCACAAGATTGTTGGGAAGCAGGGTATCATGGCGGTGCCAACAGGTCAGGAACGCACACTCATGCAACCACTCCCGGCTGGCGTCGTGCCGCTCACTGACCACGAGCTTGAGCACGTACTACAAGGTCATGCTGCTCGAAGCAATCCAAATGGCTTGATGTTGTCGCGGCTTGGCATACACGGCGCGCGCTCAAGTGTTTTTCGTGAAGCAGGCGGTAAGGCGCGTGAGGTGGCCAGTCAACGTGAGTATTTCGGCCAGCAGCAACAACCTAATATTTTCTACGTTCGTGCCCTGCGTGTTATGACTGAAGGTGGTAGCGAGGGTGAGGCAATTCGTGCTTTTTACGAAGCTGCTATTGAACAAAACCCAGACGAAGACCGCATGAAGCTCGCCCGAACTGCTAGTCTGAGCACCCAGCGCCTCTACCGCTATGGTGGCTATAACTCACAACCACTCGCGTACCTCGAAGGCGCGACGATTCTTGAAGGTTTGCAGGACATGCCGGAGCACGAGGTTCGCAAATTTATGATTGGCTGTTCATCATATTCAATACCGGATGCTGTGCGCTTGCATGAATTTGGCCTGGCGCCAACTATCGAGGATGACTTTATTCCGGCACGGACTGCTTCCGAAATTCTTGTTCCTTGGGTACGTGAAAAGATTGCTGAACGTCAGCAACAAACAGCGGAATAATTGATATACTTTGCTCATGAGTAAGGAAATACTAATACTTGGCCGAGCTGACGATGGACGTGACGGGTTTGACTCGGCTGACAAATTTAGAAGCATCATACAAAACCAAGCACTGGATGGTGTGTTTGCAGCTGCCTATGAAGACCTGATTTTTGAGATGGCGTCAGATGCTGTGCATATAACTGACGGGCATAATAATCGTGAGCTGGAATCATACGATATTGTGTACTTCACTGGCTGGTTTAAGCATTATAGCGATCATGTATATGCGCTTGCGCATTACCTCAGTGAAAAGGGTGTTACGTTCCATAACAAAGAAGCTATAAATAACCGCTCTCGCGGCAAGATTAATCAATACGTACTACTTGCTCAGAACGGACTGCCATTTCCGGATTCGTACTACGCCAACCATACACGAATTCTTGAAAAGGCTCGGTCCGGGGGTTTTGAATTTCCGTTGATTATCAAGGCGCCGTTGGCTTCGAAGGGTCAGGACAATTTTTTGATTGATAGTATGGACATGCTTGAGCGGCGACTTCACGAAAATCCTGGCACAGACTTTATTGTGCAGAAGTTTATTCCAAACAAGGGTGACTTACGAGTACTTGTGTTTGGTGATACTGTGCCATTTGCGATTGGCCGCAAGGCGCAAGCCGGCAGCCACTTAAACAACACGTCAATGGGAGGATCAGCTGAAAAAATTCCAACCAACGACTTACCCGAACAGGTTGTTGCAGACAGCATAAAAGCCTGCCAACTGTTTGATCGAGAGTTTGCCGGAGTGGATATAGTGATTGATGAAACTGGCCAGCACTATTTTATGGAAGTGACCAATTTACCACAGATTGCTACCGGAGCATTTGTGGATGATAAGGTGACAGCGTTGATTGAACGATTGCGAAGCTAAGTCGTAATAACGCGTACGTTCTCATCGATAAATGCTTTGTCACGCCGGAGTTGTTCGGAGGAATCAGCAACGAGCGTGACGATAACTGATGACTTAAAGCCCTGGCTGGGCAGCCCGGCTTCTTCGCCTTCTGGAATTCGATAGCTCAAATAGGTGATTGAACCCAGTTTTTCAAGTGCAGCCTTATTGGTAATCTCAGAAACGACTCCGCGCCTGTCGGGAAAAATCTCAATTGTGCAGGTAGCGCCGGTTTTTGAAGGACTGAGGTCAATCGTACGACCAGAAACAGCATTTATGAAGGCAGCGTAGAAGTCTATTCCTAGTGCTTCCGAATACATACGAGGACGATAGCCGCCTGGTCTGGCGCCAATTTCAATCAGCTTTGGCCCGTTCTTTGTCACGATAATCTCGACGTGCGCCGCGGAATTTTTCATATCGAGGGCGCGTATGCCCTTTTTGGCAACTTCGAGAACGGCTGACTGGGTATCAGCATCGAGTGTTGAGGGCAGCATACGTGAGTAGAGATAGTTCTCATTTGAGCCCCTGTCTCGCCCGGTCTGGATATCAACGATGTCAGGAATAAGGTGCGGCGCGCCTTCGCTATCAGCAAAGCCTGCTACGGTGTGCATCGTGCCGTCCAGAAACTCTTCGACAATAACCTCCGGCTCTTCCAGTGCCTGGAGTTTCTCTAGGACATCTGGCAACTGTTTCTGCATTTCTCGGTAGTTTTCACGCAACTCGGCAAGCGACGCGTTTTTTGTAATAAAGAGACTTTTCAGGAGATTTGTCGGCTTGAGCATGACAGGAAAATCGTGCTCAGCAACAAAACGTTCTAAGTCATCCTCAGTGAGCACGCGCATAAAATCAGGTGTAATTGAAGGGTCATAGGCATGGAATGCCTTGCGCATGCGATTCTTATCGGTGCACCGCTCGGCAGACTCGACTGAAATGGCCGGGAGGCCTAGATCACGTGATAGCTGGGCAGCCGGTTTCACATAATGCTCGTAGTCGGTCAATATTGCGGTTGGCTGAGCATCTCGTACCGTTGACAGAAGTGAGTCATAGTTTTTGAAGTCAGCTTCAAGGTTTGCTCTGGTCATACTATTGCTGTTGCCCTGAGCAGAGCCGATCGGCCGCACAACGACATGCTCAATTTGCTCACTTTCCAGATATGAACCGAAACTTTTTGAGAGTTGTCTTAGGATAATTAACATAGCCTCATTATAGACAAGAATGCGCAAAATAGTGTTAAAATACGCACATATCCATACAGATGGAGTTGTACGCATATGGCCACAAAACCAAAGACAATCATCGGTCGTGCAGAGCGAGTTGACTTTCCGAAAGGAAAGGTTCTTGGTGTGCCTGCAAAAATCGATACCGGTGCCTATCGGTCTTCGGTATGGGCGACCAATGTGTACGAGAAAGACGGGCAATTGTACTTCACGCTACTCGGCCCGGAGTCAGAGTTTTATTCTGGAGAAGAACTTCGTACCGACGAGTATGAGCTGGTTGACGTCGAGAACTCCTTTGGTCATGTCGAACAGAGGTATAGTATAATGGCCTCAATACGACTTGCTGGTCGTAGAGTACGAACGAATATAACTTTGTCTGATAGAAAAAACAAAACGTATCCGATTCTTATTGGTCGCAAACTGCTACGAGGCAAGTTTATTGTTGATGTAAGCAGGGGTGAGCCATTGCCGGATGAGGAAGGCGACGCATGAAGATAGCAATTTTATCCCGAGGTTCAAAGAACTACACAACCAGGCGACTTATTGAAGTTGCCGAAGCGCGAGGCCATGAGGCTATCGTGGTAAACCACGCGAAGTGTTATGTAGACATCGAGGCGCAACATCCTGACGTTCGATATGAAGGTGAGGACATTTCAGGTATCGATGCAATCGTGCCGCGCATCGGCCACTCGATCACAAAGTTTGGTAGTGCGGTGGTTCGACAGTTTGAAATGATGGGTGTTTATACTACAGCCAAGTCGATTGCGATTGTTCGCTCACGCGATAAGCTCCGCAGCTTGCAAATTCTTGCTCGCACCGAAGGCGTGAATATTCCGAAAACCATCTTTTCACGTGAAACTGCCGAGGTAGATGACCTTCTTGAACAGGTCGGCGGCGCACCCGTTATCATCAAATTGGCTGCCGGCACTCATGGCAAAGGCGTAGTTTTGGCTGAGACGAGCAAAGCTGCCAAGTCAGTGATGCAGGCATTTTACGTTGAAGGTGTGAACTTTATGATTCAGGAGTATATCGAAGAAGCGGGCGGTAGCGATATCCGCGCGTTTGTGATTGGTAATCGAGTTGTAGCGGCTATGAAGCGACAGAGTCTTGATGGCGACTTTCGCTCAAACGTGCATCTCGGCGGAAAAGGCGAAAAGTACATTCTTGATGACATCGAAAAACGAACAGCAGTCAAAGCTGCCAAAGCCATGGGTCTTTCGATTTGTGGTGTGGACATGATTCCATCGAGTCGTGGCCCGTTGGTGATGGAAGTAAATTCATCGCCAAGTATCCAAGGTATTGAAAAAGCAACCGGCAAAGATATTGCCACAAAGATAATTGAGTACATAGAGCACAATGCCAAAAGGAAGCAAAGCAAAGACAAAGTTGGGGCGTAATGAACTTATCATTGCGCTGGTGGTACTGACTCTAAGTCTAGTTGGGCTGTTTATATCGCTTCGCTCTCAACCACCGACCGTTGAGGTTAATGGCCACACCTTTAAGGTGCAGGTCGCCGATACCAGCAGTGCGCGTCGTACGGGTCTAAGTGGTCAGGAGGCACTCGATGAAGACGAAGGCATGATATTTATCTTTTTCGAAAATGACATCCACTCATTTTGGATGAAGGACATGCTGTTCAGTATCGATATCATTTGGATTGATGAAAATTACCGAGTAGTTCACATTGAAGAAAATGTCAGCCCAAGCACCTACCCGGAAAGCTTTGCGCCAACAGTTGAGTCGCGTTACGTGCTGGAGGTTTATACCGGCCAGGTTGAAGCAAAAGATATTAGCCTGGGCGACGAGGTCATCTTCAACCGGTAGTTTGTCAAAACGCTTAGAAACGAGTAAATTACAGATATGAATGCTGACTTCATAATCCTTATCTTTATCGCGGTTTCAGTGCTGTTGTTGGCATTCGCTAAAACGCACATCGCCTTTGTAATTTTGGCTCTTTGTACGGGCTTTGTGTTGAGTCAGTTCGCCGGCGAGAGTGTCGTGGACTTCTTTAGTACATGGGTGAGTAATTCGGAATTTCCACTGTATGAAGTCGTGAACATCGGCCTGATACTGGTGCCGGCATTGATTGTTGGGTTTCGATTTCGCTTAACCCAGACAGGTGTGAGTCGGTTTGTTCAGCAACTCATCCCGGCGCTTGCGCTTACTATGCTGGCTGTGGTGTTTATTGTTGATGTTATCCCGCAGGAAACATCCAGTTCGGTTCGCGAGGAGTCCTACTTGGTGGGTAGTTTTGAAGACTTTGCACCGATTCTGGTTCTATTCGCGGTTGGCGCAGCATTGTTTGACGTGATGTTTAAGCATGCCAAAATGCACCATAAACATCACAAGCGCGGGCCTGGTCGGCCACGCAAGCACCATTAACTACAGGTTGCCAAAGACGTATTCGGCTTGTTCGTCGAGATCGCTGACGCCATAAACTGTGAGCGACTCATTGTAGGCTGACGAATCAAGCGATGAACCATTCTTCTGATTGTCGCGGTAGGTGAGCACAATCATTACATCATCACCGTCACTGTTGACGGCGATATACGTTTCCATTCCGTTCCACGCCTGACGGTATTTGTCTCCACCGGTAATGTCGCAGGTTCGGTAGAGGAGCTCGCCCATTTCATTGAGCATCAGCACTTCTTGTCCGGCAATCGTCTTCATCGATGTTTCGACGTCATCCTGCTCGGCGAAAATTGCTTCTAGGTCCTCAACCGTATCAAAGTCGACGCCATTATCTTTGAGGAAGCCAATAGACACAATGAACCCAGCGCCATATTCTTTCAGGTTCTCTACGCCAATATTTTGGCTTTCGCAGGTCTCGGGCAGGGTCAGCTTGTTGTCTGGCAGTGTGCCGCTAACAGGCTCATATACAAAGGCAAATTCTTGGTTCAGAAAGTCGTCAAACGGAGGCTCCTCATTGAGATACATGACTTCATTCGACGCATCAAGCTTGGTGAATGTCGCATTTTCGGAACTATCGCTATCTTGTGCGTTCGCGTCTGACTCGGTGTCGTCGCCACCCATCAACACAAACGCCAGAACAGCACTGACAATCAACAAAACAGCCACAACAGCAATAATTATCCATTTCATTGGTGATGAGTTCTTGGGTGATGGAGTTATTGGTTGGCTGGGCATCTGGCCGACTGGTTGCATGGGCTGTTGAGGCATCGGTTGGCCGGTAGGTTGTGGGGGCATACTCTGTTGAGGTGCCATTTGCTGTGGTTGAGGGTTCTGATTCTGGTCCTGTGGATTCATAAATTCTTTCCGCTAATGGTTTCAATATAACAGACAAAAGCGATAAGAGCTGGCATTTAGTTATCCCGCTACTGCTTGCAGACGCGTGGTCATCAGAAGATAATAACTGAAATGCCAGACTTGATTATTGTTGAGCACAAACTTTATGACCCGACGGTTGGTCGATATGACGAGCTGGTTGGTGCTTTGCGGCGCGCTGAAGACTACCAACATGACCCGGAGCAAATAAAACGTCTGCTTGAGAACGAATCAACGCGATATTTTCTTGGTTTTTTAGGTGGTCATGCTGTGGGGTCTACTGTTCTGGTTGGCCTTTTTCCCACCTCAACTAAGAATGTGGCACTACTGGAAGACGTTGCAGTATTGCCTGAGGCACGGCGGCTGGGTGTTGGGCGACGTCTCGTACAACACGCCGAGGATACGGCAATCATGCTCGGCGCGGATGCCATACAGTTGCACTCAAATCCAGATTTTCGCCCGGAGGCAAACGCCATGTATGCCGACATGGGTTACACGATTCACCATACCAACGTCTTTGTGAAAGATTTAGCCTCGCCCGATAACGCCTAGGTGAGTATGTGTAAAGTCATCGTCATATTTGAGCCCATAGCCAAATGCCCTGTCCATGCCGATATGCGCAAACCATATAATGGCGAGCGGCAACATCCACTCAAAGCTTGAGAACCAGCCGGCCATGGCCAGAAAAGCGGGGATTGTGTAGGAGTGACCGATGTTGTAGCTGAACGCGCCAATGCGTGCATTAACGAGATAGCCCAGCATGAAAATATCGATGCTCAGCAAAAGCAATGCAAACCATCCCCAGCTGTAGTCGAAGCGGTTGTAGGCAAACAGGCTCAACGCAAGTATCGACAGACCCTCTACGCGTTGGATAGAGATAATTTTTCTATCGCTCAAATTTTTCTTCGTCATCTTCTTCCTCAATTTCGTCCTCATCTTCGTTCTCGATTTCATCATCTTGCTCATCTTCATCTTCATCTTCATCGGTGACCGATGAATCTCCCGAGTCGTTTGGTGAGGGGGTTTCTGTATCGGCATTATCGATTTGGTTTGTTGTATCGTCTTCTGGACTTTCATTCACTGAATCAGTATTGGCTGGTTGCTGGACTTGGGTTGGTTTTGCAACCGAAACTCTCAGTATCGCGAATACAACCACCGCGCTGACAATAAGTAACGAAATGATTAGCTGGGTGTCAATCAGGCCGGATTGTCGATTCTGTTTCATGAGCAATATCCTTGTGGCTCAATTATAGCAATCTTGGTTCGTTTCGTGATTGGCCTGCGTTTAAACATAACATTACATACAAAAAACCGACCACAAGGGTCGATTCTTTGTATGGAGGGCCATCTGGGGCTCGAACCCAGGACACCAGGCTTAAAAGGCCTGTGCTCTAACCTGCTGAGCTAATGGCCCCTAGCGGTTTGACTAGTTCAATTATCCCCGTTAAAGCCAATTTGTCAATCTGTTACTTACGCTTAATTTTGGATGAGATTTCGATTAT
>JBPEXE010000013.1:0-7503 GCA_052031955.1 Saccharimonadales bacterium (SeqCode) | reverse complement strand
GATAAATTAAGATCTTCAATCGGTGTCAGTAGTTCTGATGGGTCTTCGTCGTCATCTTCAACGGTACCGTCTACGAGCTGTGTCGCTTCTACTTCAGTTGCGCCGGCTAGTGCTTGGTATTGACTTACCAGAATGGCTGCAGCTTCTTCAAAAGCTTCGTTTGGCGATAGTGTGCCGTCGGTATCAATAGTAATGCTCAGCTTGTCGAGGTCTGTAATCTGACCAACACGGGTGTTAGCAACCTTATATCGGACACGTGTTACAGGAGTAAAGATTGCGTCTACAGCAATCATGTCTGATGCCTTAGTGGCAGCAACTTCTTCAATTGTGCGGTAGCCACGACCTGTCTCTACAACGAGATCGATAACCACATTGGTCTTAGCGTTGTCGATAGTCAAAATGTGCTGATCGGTGTTTACAACTTCAACATCAGCGTTGGTTTCAATATCTGCACCAGTAACGTCACCGGCACCCCTCTTAACGATTCGGAGTGTTTGTGGTTCATCGCTATACACCTTGAAGCGTAGTTTCTTCAGGTTGAGCATAATATCAACAGCATCTTCTTTGACGCCGTCTACGGCGGTAAACTCGTGTGGTACGCCTTCAATCTTGAAAGATGTAACAGCTGCTCCGGCGATGCTTGATAGAAGCACGCGACGCAGTGAGTTACCGAGTGTCATACCGTAACCGGTGTGAAGTGGCTCGATTGTGAATGTCGCACTCGTGGTCGAGTGGTCATCAATATTTGCGAGTTGTGGGGTGTGTATTGCTTTTGACACTTGCTGTTCTCCTTTGTGAGCTTACTATCGTGAGTAATATTCGACGATTAACTGCTCATTAATATCAGGCTCGGCCTCTTCGCGTGTCGGCACGGAGGTAACCTTAATGGTGAATTTCTTGTTGTCGGCCTTGAGCCAACTTAAACTCGGCTGTTCGATAACTTCTGCGAGGTCATCGATATTCTTGAAGTATTCATTCTTAAGCGACTTAGCGCGGAGGGTGACTTCATCACCCGGCTTGAGCTGGATTGATGGAATGTCAACACGTCGTCCGTTGAGCATAAAATGACCGTGTGATACGAGCTGACGTGCAGCGCGACGACTTGGTGCAAAACCCGCTCGATATACTGCATTGTCTAGTCGGCTCTCTAGGAGCACCAACAGGTTCTCTCCTGATTGACCCTGCATACGAGTGGCTTTTTCCATCAACTTGGCAAATTGCTTCTCAAGTAGACCATACATGCGTCGTACTTTTTGCTTCTCGCGAAGTTGGATTGCATATTGGCTCTGCTTTTGTTGTCGTGAACGACCATGCTGTCCAGGTGGGGTTGAACGCTTAACCATAGCTCGCTGAGCTTTTGGATGCAGTGCAACACCTTCGCGACGACTCTGCTTAACAATTGGGGATCGGTCTCGAGCCATCTATACTCTCCTCTGTTTCTTGGGACGAACACCACCATGTGCAACCGGCGTTACATCTTTGATGCTCTCTACCTGAATATCAACATTTTGCAGAGCTCGGATCGCTGCATCGCGACCAAGTCCAATGCCTTTAACAAATACGTCAACGCGGCTGAGGTTGTAGCCCTGCTTGGCGTCATTGACGGCTTTTTCTGAAGCAACTTGTGCTGCGTACGCTGTACCCTTCTTTGAGCCACGGAAGCCCATTGCGCCGGCACTCGCCGCGCTCAATGCACCGCCCTTAGCGTCAGTAACCGTAATAATTGTGTTATTAAACGTTGCCTGAATGTGAACCTGTCCGTTGGTAACAGTTCGCTTAACCTTTCGCTTCTTGGCTGCCTTTGGCGCCTCTGCGTCTGCAGGAGCTTCGGTTTTCTCTTCTTTGACTTGTTGTGTCGTCGTATCTTCTGCCATATTAGTTCCTAGGTCTTAGTTGCTGCTTTAGGTTGTGCACCACCAACTGCAACTCGCTTGCCGCGTCGTGTTCGGGCGTTGGTTCGGGTTCGTTGTCCGCGTGAAGGTAGGTTTGCCTTATGGCGTGTGCCACGGTAGCTACCAATGTCTTTCAGTCGCTTGATGTTTGTTGACACCACGCGCTGCAGTTCACCTTCTACGATGAAGTTTTCGCTAATATAATCACGAATCTGGGTTAGTTCGCCGTCGGTAAGATCTTTGACGCGAGTCTCGCGCTTGATACCGCATTCGTCCAAAAGTGTCTGTGAGCGTGTGAGGCCAATGCCGTACACATAGGTAAGAGCATATTGAACTTGTTTGTCAGTTGGGATAGTGATACCTGCAATACGTGCCAAATTTAACCCTGTCGTTGCTTATGGCGTGGTCGTCGCTTGTTGATAACGTAAACACGACCCTTGCGTCGAACAATTTGGTCGTCATCACTGATCTTTTTTACGCTTGCTCGTACTTTCACGAGAACCACTCCTTAGTTATTACGATATGTTATACGACCTTTGGTGAGGTCATAAGGTGTTAATTCAACTGTCACCTCATCTCCCGGAACCAATTTGATGTAGTAGCGACGCATCTTGCCAGCTACGTGAGCGAGGATAACGTGCTCGTTTTCCAACTCGACACGGAATTGCCCACCAGGGAGTGTTTCCTTGATGATTCCTTTGAGTTGAATTACTTCTTTGGTTCCTGCCATATAACAGATTGAAATTATACCTTTAAGCAGCGCATCTGTAAAGACTTTTTTAATACAGATAAAATAACTGCTCGTTGAATAGCTTATCGGTATTCTACAAGACGCAGAATTTTGGTGCAAATGTTATCCACAGCAACCCGTATTGCACCCCTGTTAGGAATGCCGGATTAGTCTTCTGCGTCGTACGTCACCATGAGTGCTTTAGACTCAATTTGACGTAAGGTTTCAATAGCTACCGATACTGTAATGAGGATGCTCGTACCACCGATTGTGAGCGTTGAGCTAAGCGTTGTGTTGTAGATCTGGAACATAATCACGTCCAGCACGAACGGCAGAATGGCGAGTAAACCAAGCGCTATTGAGCCAAACAAAGTCAATCGATTCACGATCTTTGAGAGATACTGCTCAGTTTGCTTGCCGGGTCGTATGCCGGGAATAAAGCCACCTTGCTTCTGAAGGTTCTCAGCAATCTCTTTTGAGTTGAACATAATGCCCGTATAGAAGTATGTAAAGGCAACGACCAGGATGAAGTATGTGGTTGGGTAGACGTAATCTTTCAGCTGCCCACTCACCAGTCCCGCTTCACCGCCACCGGCGACACCACTCACATTAAACCAGTCAACAAGTGTGTTCCCGATATTCTGTAGCGTTGCGCTATCCGCGTTAATAAGAAGCTGACCCACGAAGGCCGGTACCGACAAGAATGCGACAGCAAAGATAATAGGAATCACACCTGCTGTAATCAGCTTGATAGGCAGCACCGTATCAACGCCACCATAGGCACGGTTACCGCGCACACGCTTCGCGTAACTCACTGTGATGACGCGCTGGGCTTCGTTGAGCTTAACCACAATAAACGTGACTAATAACACCACCGCGGCTAAGCCGGCCACAAATATCAGGCCCTCCCCGCTTATCGGCAGCGTCACCCATCCAAAGACGTCAAACTCAACTGATCCGGGGAAGATGGTTGAGTATAGAAGCGAAATAGTCGACGGCAATGTTGCCACAATACCGGCAAAAATGAGGAGCGAGATACCGTTACCAACGCCCTGCTCGGACATCAATTCACCAATCCACATCAAAAGCATCGAGCCACCAACCAGTGCAGAAATCATGACTGCCCACTGGAATAGCGACGTGCTATCAGTAAAGCTTTCCAACCCACTCACACCAGCAGCCTGCTGACGAATCAAGAAAAGAATACCAATTGAGTTTAGGATAGCCAGCGGCAGCGTCAGCCATCTGGTGTACTGGTTGATTTTACGTCGCCCAGATTCACCGTCTTGGTTAATCGCTTCCAGCTTTGGAACTGCCTTCGTAAGCAGCTGCATAATAATGGATGCGTTAATGTAGGGGCCCAAGCCGAGTAGGACAATCGAGAAATTCGACAAGGCACCACCGGACAAACTATCAAGGAAACCAAGTAGCTGCTGGGTGTTAAATAAGTTATCAAGAAGTTGTCGGAGTTGCTGTGGTTCGTCAAGTGGGATTGGGATGTGCGCCAGGATTCGGAAAATGAACATCGCGAACAGAACGTACAGTAAACGCTTGCGCATGTCGCCGTTCTTTACCGCTCGTTTGATGATATTCCAGCTCACAGCTGTCCCTCCGATTTAGTGTTTATTCAGATTTCTTAGCAGCTGGTCGCTGTGGGCGTCCCGTCTGCTTGAATGTTCCACCGGCTTTTTCGATACCCTTGATTGCACCGGCAGATGCTGCCTGCAGTTCAACAGTATGCTTCTTTTTCAGCTCACCCTTATCCACTACTTTAACACTAACGTGCGGATGTTCAATCAGGCCAGCCTCAAAAAGTGCTGTGTTATCGACTTTCGCGCCAAGCTCATCGATTTGAGCAGTCGTGATAGTTACCTTTGCCTCACGGAATGACTTAAAGCCACGAACCTTTGGAGTACGCTTAAACATTGGGTTCTGACCACCTTCGAAACCTGGGCGTCGCTTGCCACCGGCTCGCGAGTTTTGACCTTTGGTACCACGACCAGCAGTCTTACCGCGACCTGCGCTAATGCCACGACCTGGTCGGGTAGCGTTCTGATTTGCAGATGTAGTGAGTTCATGTGACTTCATTATTTGTCCTCTTTGCTTGCTGCTTTCTTAGCAGGCTTCTTGCCTTCGTTGGTGGCCCAATCCTTATAAGCAACCAGCTGATCAAGTGCTTCGATAGTCGCATAGGCTGAATTGATCTTGTTTGAAGAGCCAAGGCTCTTTGACAGGATGTTGTGTACGCCGGCTGCTTCAAGCACGGTACGAACAACGCCGCCCGCCTTCAAACCGGTACCGGTCGCTGCAGGCTTAATCAGGATGTGCGCACCACCAACCTTCGCTTCAGCTTCGTGTGGAATTGTTTGGTTGTAAAGCGCAACGTCAATCATGTTCTTCTTAGCGACATCGCTGGCTTTCTGGACAGCAGCTTGGACGTCTTGGCCCTTTGATACGCCAACACCAACCTTGCCTTTGCCGTCACCAAGCACCACGAGGGCGCGGAATCGGAAGCGTCGTCCACCTTTAACCACGCGACTCACGCGGTCAATAGATACAACGTTCTCGCTGAACTGCTTTTCTTCAACCTGATTTTCCATGCCACCAGACTTGTAGTTCTGGTTCTGGCGGTTGCCCTGAGGGGCATTCTTTGTCTGAGTATTCTGATCTGTCGCCATATTAGAACTCCATTCCTGCCGCACGGGCTGCGTCTGCGAGCGCTTTGACACGACCATGATAGAGCCGTGAACCACGATCAAAGACGACCTTCTCAACCTTCTTGGCTTTTGCTTGCTTTGCAACTTCTGTGCCAACCCAAGCAGCCTTATCGGTCATTGTCTTTACGTTTGCGTCCAACTTCTTGCCAACTGTAGATACGGCCACAAGTGTCTTGTGCTCAGTATCATCAATCACCTGGGCACTGACGTGCTGGTTGGTGATGTTCACATGAAGGCGTGGACGTTCTGGTGTGCCAGTAAATCGAGCACGGACGCGATGTGAGCGTCGGGCACGTTGCTCTGTAACTTTATGCAATCGTCGTGACATTATTCTTTACCTCCGGCAGCCTTACCAGCCTTGCGGATAATATATTCATCTTCGTAACGGATACCTTTACCCTTATATGGTTCAGGTTTCTTGAGGGCGCGGATATCAGCGGCTGTTTGACCAACCAGCTGCTTACTCACACCGGTTACAACAATCTTGCTGTTGTCTTCGATTGCAAGCTCGACACCTTCTGGTGGCATATACTGAACGTCGTGTGAGAAGCCGAGTGCCATCTTCAGGCCTTTACCATTCATGGCGACTTTAAAACCAACACCTTCAAGGATGAGGGTTTTCTTGAAGCCTTCGCTCACACCGGCAACCATATTGGCGACCAATGATCGGTAGAGGCCGTGGTCAGCACGTGAATACTTTTCGTCATCAACGCGCGACACAACAACTGCGCCATCTTTTACTTCAACAGAAACACGGTTTGATACGTCCTGAGTGAGCTCGCCCTTAGGGCCCTTCACGGTAACGGTTGAGCCGTTTACCTCAGCGGTTACACCACCGGGCAGTTGAACTGGTTGTTTTCCAATACGACTCATATTAATACACCTTGCAGATTAGCTCGCCGCCAATCTTCTGCTTCTTAGCGTCAAATCCGGTCATGATGCCCTTCGACGTCGATACAATCACGACACCGCGACCATTCTTGATAGTTGGGATGTCTTCAACTTTTGCATACATGCGTCGTCCTGGCTTCGAAACCTTCTCAATGTTTGAGATGCGTGCGTTTTGCCCGCGTTCGTTGATTTCGATGACAAGTTTCTTGGCAATTCCCTCGCCGTCAACTGATACCTTGTTGAGGTAGCTTGACTTCTGGAGCTCTTCAGCAACGCGCTGCTTGAGCTTGGAGTGTGGCAACTCAACAACGTTCTTGTTGACCAAGATTGCGTTGCGGATTCGGCTGAGCATGTCTGCTACTGGATCTGTGTGTACCATAGTTTCTCCTTTACCAACTTGACTTTGTCACGCCTGGGATTTCTCCCTTTGATGCGCGCTCACGGAATGAAACTCGTGAGAGACCAAATTGTCGCATATAAGCTCGAGATCGACCTGTCTCTGAGCATCGGTTTTTCCAACGTGTCGGTGATGAGTTTCGAGGAAGCTTTGCCAAGCCCTCAAGATCGCCCATCGCCTTCAATTCAGCACGCTTCGCAGCATATTTCTGAATCATCTTCTGGCGCTTCAAATCGCGTGCGATCAGTGATTTTCGTGGCATTATTTAGACTCCTCTTTCTCAAATGGCATGCCCATCTGTGCGAGCATGGCCTTATTTGCAGCAACATTATCGCTTGATGTGACAATTGTTACTTCTAATCCGTGTGCTGTCGAAATTTCGTCAAATGATAGCTCATGGAAGACAGACTGTTCCGTAAGCCCGAGGCTGTAGTTGCCGGCCCGGTCAAATGATTTTGCACTCACACCGTGGAAGTCACGGAGTCGTGGCAGAACCAGGTTAACCAAACGGTCGTAAAATTCGTACATCATATCGCCGCGCAATGTGACCTTCAGGCCGATGCGGTTGCCTTCGCGGAGCTTAAAACTTGCAATAGACTTCTTGGCGACTGTTTCAACCGGCTTCTGGCCGGTAATCTTTGTCAACGTGTTAGTGGCGACTTCAAACATGCGCTTGTTGTCTTTGTCTTTTCCAAGACCCACGCTGACAATAATCTTCTCCATCTTTGGCACCTGCATCGCGTTCAGGTCAAATTCCTTCTGAACCGCTGGTGCTACTTCTTCGACATACTGCTTCTTGAGACGAGACGCGTATGTGCTATCTGCTTTTTTAGTCTGGGTAGCCATTACTTAGCCTCCTTCCCATTGGCGCGGAAA
>JBPEXE010000129.1:0-4515 GCA_052031955.1 Saccharimonadales bacterium (SeqCode) | reverse complement strand
TCCTTAAGCTTTGGGTAGAGCACCGGCCGTTTGATGGGCGTATTCCAGCCATTATCAATATCCAGGAAGACATCGGATTTATTCATGTCTGTTAGCTTAACAACCTGATAATCAGCGACATGATTGCCCTCAAGCGAGCCCGCGAAAAGCTTCGTTACATCTTTTTCAGGTACCAGGCGATACTGCTGAACCTGTGTGTCGTATGTCAGGAACATCGTTTTATGGTCAACCGAATCATCTTTTCTGAGCCTGCCTCCGTACTCACGCACAAGTCGTTGAATGCCAGACCTTCCACGCACCCGATAAAAGTCTGTGATATCAATATAAATCGCCATTTACACGAGCCTCACGTTAATCTCTTTCGACTTATACTCCGGGGAGTTCATCAGTTTTTCAATGAGCTCCTCACGTGTCAGCGACTTAGAAAGTTGTCGGCTGTAATGTCGCACGTCCCTGCTGCGGACTGTACGCCCGAGAATTTTATAGAAACAATTGCGCACAAAATCGTCATCCGATTCAATTTTTAGTAACTTGGCCTTTTCTAGGTGCGTCGCATCCTGATCTGCCACCAACGGATCATCGAACTCTGGTTTTTTGGCCTCTGCGTGATCGATAACAATTTTTTGGAGCTTGGTATATATATCGTGAAATTCGCTCATGATCTCCCTAGAACTTTACGCGCTAACACCCTCAGCTTTCTCACCAGCTTGGTATACGCACGCTCGAAAAAGCGCGTCACACCGCCCAATGTGGAACTGCTCTTGTGGGCCCGCACATACGACTTAATAAGCCTTGTCTGACTATGGAGTAAAAGCATCCAAACCCTCGATCTACTCTTGTCTCACTAAACTTTGTAAATACTACGTTCAAGTATAGACTAAATCATATGCTAAACAGAATGATTGTTGAAGCTCAAATCCTTGCTGAGCCAAATAAAACCGGTGTCGAAGAATACGCCGAAAAGCTGCTGCAGGCCTATATGCTACTGAACCCCGACTCGCCGGTAAAGTTGGCCTTTTTTGGCTACAAGCCCAAGCACGTCCGAATCTCTGGTGGCGCAATGGAGCAAAAAATGCTCCCCGTACATGTAAGAATTGCGCGTAAGCTTAATTCCTACAAACTCATGCCTCCTCTCGAATGGTTTTTTGGCAAGGGTGTATATCTTTTCCCGCATTTTGTCTGGTGGCGTACGGGCTCGTCGCCATCTATCTCAGTGATTCATGACACGGTCTACTTTAATGCGCCAGAAACAATGGATGAAGACAACCTCCGCTATATGCTTCGCACCATTCCGAGAACAGTTAAGAACTCTGACATTATCATCACAATTTCACAGAGCGCAAAGAACGATATCATTGCCAACCTTGGAGTTGCCGAAAGTAAAATCCGCGTCCTGTATCCTGGGGTTGATGAAGGAGAATACACTCCGGCGACAAAGGCCGAGGTAGCTAAAATGAAGGCAAAGCTCGGAATCAAGAAGGACTATATTTTATTCCAAAGCACACTGGAGCCAAGAAAAAACATACTCAATATACTGACGGCCTGCTCATCACTTTCCGATAAAGCAAAGAAGAGATACTGCCTTGTGCTGGCTGGAAAGCCAGGATGGCACTTCCAAGAAACCAAGCGCCACATCGACCAAGCACGCAAGCTGGGTTTGGAAATTATAGAAACCGGCTACGTCGACGATGAGGACAATCCAGCACTTTTCACCGGTGCCAGCGTACTTGTTTCACCAAGTTTCTATGAAGGATTTGGCATGAACCTTTTGAAGGCAATGATTTGTAAAACGCCCGTTGTTACATCAAATATATCGTCAATGCCTGAAGTGGTTGGTAAGTACGGGGTGCTCGTAGACCCATACGACCCAAAAGATATTGCCAAAGGTATCGAAAGCGTCCTGACCGATGCGAAGCTCGCCTCAAAGTTATCGAATGGCGGCCCAATGCAAGCCAAAAAGTTTCGCTGGGAGAACAGTGCCAAAAAACTGTCCCAGATTATTGAAGATTTAGCGTAGGTTCTTGATTTCTCTGAATGTAATATCAGGATTCTCGGCTACGGCATCGTAGATTTTAAGCGTGTGCGCATATGTAAATGCTTCGCGTGGCGGCAACTCGGTTTTGCCTACTTCAGTTGACTCCCGCTCATGCGTGATTGCCGCATGCAGGACCCATAAAAATGCAATCTTGTTGTTCTCAATCTCCTCAGAGCCAACCATGCCGAAATCAATCAGAACAACTTTGGTGCGTTCTACTATAACGTTCCAGGATCGAATGTCATTATGAAACAAGTGGTGCTTTTCCAGCTCGGCAAGAGTGCTGATAAGTTGTTTCGCAACCTTATCAATCTCAAGTGTATACGTCACTCTGTTGGTTTCATCCAGCAGGGCTCCATCAATCTTTTCTAGCACAAGATATGCAACCGTATCGCGCAATTCATATGCAACCATTTTTGGTATGTTCGGTATCTTGAGGTGTGATGAGTTGAGATAGAAATTAATCTCGTTAATGATTTGTTTCTTGTTTGTGTCATCTGAAGATCGACTCAGGGCATACTCTTTAATGAAGTATTCTTGGCCGGTATAAAACACGCGCGCGCTGCGAACTTGCGACCCTTCGTAGGCCTTTCGTGACGCTCCATCATACGGGAAATTTTTGTGGTCGACAGTAACGTGGTCTCGTGAAATTTTATAAAGTGGCCGCTTAACGCCAGATAGGTGCGTCTCGAAACTTCCGAGCTTTTCAATTGATATGCCCAGCTCTTTTGCCTTCTTGAAAACATCTGTGTCTTTTTCGGGAAGCGTCTTGTCCCATTTCAGTTTCTTATCCTCGCCCTTCTGTGCGAGTTCAACCACAACAACAGGAACGCGTTGCAACAGCTCATACATCAAGTCCTGAGTGTATTCGAGGCCACGATACATAACAGTGTGGTGGAGTACGCTCAAAATTACGACTCCGTCAAATCTGCCGGGCTGAATACCCTTCACCACATCCAAGGTCATCTCACGAGTCTTGAACGAAACATTATCAACCTTGTTAATTTCATGTGCTAGATTTGCAACCGCTACATTCTCAGCACGGAAATCCCAACCCTCAACCTTAGCGCCTCTGTCTGCTAAATAGAAAGAAACATAGCCAAGCGACGAGCCGACATCTACGAATCGCATGCCATGAATATTTTCGCCAAATGCACGGGCAACTACTTCAGCACGCTCTTTGCTGTTTGTACGGGCTATGGGTGTCTTGCCTATATTCAAACCCTCCATGCCATAGAGAGGTTGGTAGGCCTCAGCCTTATCGAGCGCGCTTTCTATCTGCTGTAGCTTTTCAATACTTGGTTTCTGAAGCTTCTTAACATCGGCCTCAACTTCTTTAAGATGTGCGTCTACACGGCGAGTCTCTTTAACAAGCGACTCAGTATGTGAGCGAGTTTGTTCTTGTATGTCCGCAGTCATTACGCGGCCTATTTTTCTTAGTGCTTTTCTAATCAGATTTTTCATTATTTCTTCTCTTCTTCAACAATTATCTCAAAATCCGGACGAATAAGGTATGGGTTCTCACCGGATTTACCCACTCGGAAGCTTTCGGCATCCGGCCATCTATCTTCGACATTGCTTGCCTCATTGCTGGCTATGGTTGCGTCAACATAGTGTAAGCCGTCATTCAGAATATTATCAAGCTTCCATGTTATCTTGCGTGTCTCGCCTTTTTTGAGAGGTGCGAGCGTCAATCCTTCTCGGACTGTGTTTGTACCAAGCAACTGCTTGCCGCTTCCGGTCTTTATTGAGAAGCCAATAATTGGACGATCTATATCGGCTTTGGCCTTGACGGTAACTTCAACCGTAACCGCCTGATTGTCTTTCGTAGTGTCGGCCTTAACGGATGTCACTTTTGCCGAACCATTTCCCCAGCGGTAATCACCAGTGGCAGATTTTTTCTTCTCTACCTTGCGCGGATCAACGAATAGCTTGCTGTATTCCTCAGCCACTTCATGTGCCGTACCCTCGAAAGCAACCCTTGATTCATTAATGAGCATGGCACGCGTACAGTAGCTTCGAATGGCATTCATGTCATGACTGACAAAAACAACTGTGGTCCCGGTTTTCTTCAGATAATCGAAGTGCTCAAAACACTTTCTCTTGAATGACGCATCACCAACAGCCAGAACCTCGTCGATTAACAAGACATCCGCCTCTGCCTTAATAGCAATTGAAAACGCCAAGCGCACCCTCATGCCAGACGAAAAGTTCTTTAACTTCTGGTCCATGAATTCTTCGAGTTCTGCAAACTCCACAATCTCGTTATAAAAGCCCTCAACCTCAGATCGTGTAAAGCCCAGCATTGCGCCATTAAGGAACACGTTGTCTCGCGCGCTCAATTCGTTGTTAAAGCCAACCCCCAGCTCTATGAACGGTACAATTTTTCCGCGAGTCCGAACTCTTCCCTCGGTCGGTTTGTATATGCCCGCAAGCATCTTTAGCAGAGTACTTTTGCCGGATCCGTTTCGGCCAACAAT
>JBPEXE010000128.1:0-3514 GCA_052031955.1 Saccharimonadales bacterium (SeqCode) | reverse complement strand
GGATAATTTATCCACAACATGTAGAAAAATGGTTTGCATAAAAATGACAAGGAGCGTAAATTTGTAAGTAGGAAATGTGCGAGGTGGAAACCAATCATGTTTCTCAGAAAACAGCCGTTTTGGCTGTTTTCGCTTGTAAGACCCTCAAGTGCAGGGTCTTTTTTGTTTATGCTTAATGCTACAATAGCTCTATCATGCACAAAGCAGTAGCTGTCTTGGCTTTTATTTTCAACAAATTTGCCGCTCTTCTGTTAATTGTGCTCATCTTGGCAGCGGTTCCAACCGTTGGCGTTGTCTCAACGTTGACCGACAAAGAATCCGTCAAAAACGTTCTCAGCGAGGGCGAGGTATACCAGAATCTGCCGAAGCACGCACTCGACCTCGTTCCATATGAGGAGGAAGAACAACGAGAGGATACTGTTGTACGCTCAATTCGCGATGTTCTGGAAGAGAATGAACTCATCGATGCCGATGTGTTGCAACAAAAGATATCGAATGTCTTTGATGGTGACTTCATGCAACGACAATTTGAAGGCGTTATTGACGGGGTGTATGGCTATATCGATGGATCAGCGGAGCAACTAGAGTTTGAGCTCTCACTCAAGGACAAGGCAACGCTTGCGGCCTCTGAAATTCGTAGCTTCTTAACGACGAGCCTAGAACGGATTCCGCGCTGCTCAGAGGTTGATATCGTCAAGCTTGACGGTGGAGATTTTGAGATACTTGAGCTGACCTGTTTGCCAGCCGGTTCAAATCTAGCTGCAGAGATTGACAATTTTATGGCCGAGATTGAAGCGAGCGATGGTCCACTCGGCGAGACGTATACCCAAGAAGACCTCGAGTTAAATGAGGCAAACCTGGAAGGGATAAAGGTTGTTTACTCGGCGATGACCCTGTTTGCATTTATCTTCTGGGTGGCATTTCTTAGCCTGTCGGTTATGGTGGCACTTACAGCCAAGAATATCCATCGCGGCTTTATTGTGGTTGGGGTTATTCACTTTGTTCTTGGGGCGTTCTTCCTGTTAAGTTTTGGTGCCATTTCTCAGGGCATTGATATGTCCGAAATTGTAATTGAAAACAGTGAGGACCTGTCGGCATCGCAGCAGGAAGCCCTAGAGCAGATTATCAAGCCGGTAGCAGAATCACTCGCTCGTGAGGTGGCTGGTCACACCATCGGTGTGTCTGTCGCAATTATGCTTGTCGGCCTGGGCAGCTTTGGTCTCGGTATGTTGCTCGCCAAACACCATGTGGAACACCTTCAGATGCACCAACCGAACCATCCTGAAAAGCCTGCTGAAAACCTACCAAAGTCCTCAGATGGTGGTATCGCTATGCCAGCCGTGAAAGAAGTATCGAAACCGAAGTCGAAGCAAAAATCCAAGCCTGCCAAAAAGAAACCGTAATTTGACTGCGTCGCCGGCAATATTGCTTAAGTAGTTGACGATTACGCTCGTGCTTTATAAGATAGAGGCAAAGCGGGTAGAAAAATTACATCGGGGTATATGTGAGGACGTTAATTCAAAAGCGCAGTTTGGTGATACTGCTTGGGTACGCATTTGCAGTACTCGCAGTTACCGCCGTTTATGCAGCTAACAATACGGATTTAACACAAACGATTAACGCGGGCACTCTCGTAACAGATATTCGTGATGATTCACGTGTGACCGTCGCGGCTCCAGCCGTGGCTTTCTCGGCAACCACCTTCTCGTTTGATTGTTTATCTGGCGGTTCTCGTCCGAGTGGTACGTTTGGAACTAATACCGAGCGCGTATATGTGGATAACCCCGGGGCAGCCGACAACGGATGGACACTCACTTTGGCTGCAACAAGTGGCGCTACTGATGAATGGGAAAATGGTGGTGCGACAGAATCTTATGACTTCAACGATCCAACCGGTGCTACGTCCGGCTGTACAGACGGTGGCGATGGCGACTCAACCGCTGGTCAATTATCGGTAGACCCGACAACGGGCACGCTCAACGCCGACTGTGGCACATGTGCGACAACCAACATCACGCTTGGTTCGGCTACTGCATTCGAGGAAGGCGTAACAGACTCAGTCACACTCCTCAACGCTGCCGCAGCATCAGATGATACTGGCCGATGGTATCTTACCGGTGTTGACATGGATCAGACTATTCCGGCTGAACAACCGAACGATAGCTACGACATCAATATGACTTTGACAGTGACCGCTCTCTAGGTCACAATAGAGCTACGGCTACAAAAACAAAAAGCCAGACAATTTAATCCACCACTAAAGTGAAGAAACGGTTATTGGTAATTGGTGTTGCGCTATTGCTCGTAATGAGCGGTGGCGTTGCCGTTGCCCAAACACAAAGAACAGTCCAGTTTACGGCCACGATAAACCCAGGGGCCTTACTTACTGATGTGCGCGACAATCAAGGCAGAAGCATACTTGAACCAACCGTAAGCATGGGCAAAGTCAGTAATTCAGTTCAGTGTCGTTCGCAGGATAAAGTCCTCAGGGCCACGCTTGGCCATGATGATCAGAGGATATATGTCGATAATCCAAAGGCCGCATATGATGGCTGGACACTTTCAATCGCACCGGCATCGGGTCGGAACGCCACATGGCAAAGTGAAAACCATAGCTTTGACTTTAATGATGGAGGCGAAGGTGGCTGTATAGATTCGGATGATGATGGCGTTGGCGGCCTCATGAGTGTTGACCCGAGTCGTGCCAAGATTAATGCTGATTGCTTGGAGTGTTCTACGGAGCACATTTCGGTGGGTTCTGCTGCGAAGCAGAGGTTCAGCGAACAAGATGCGCTCACCCTATTAAAGGCCAGTGAAAGCTCAGACGAATTAGGCAGCTGGTTTATGACTGATGTTCAAGTTGAACAAACCATTCCGGCAGGTCAAGAAGGTGACACCTACACCATAGACATGGTGCTGACTGCTACGGCAACCTGATTTTTTGCGTGTCGCCCAGGCTTATCATAAGATATAACTACAAACTACGAAGAGGAGTAAGGTTGAAACAAGCATTCTTGACCATTGTCGTTGGCGTGGCCTCTGTTTTCTTTGTGTTTGCACCGATTTTTGCGCAAGATGTTGGCTCGGGAGGAATTGGCGGCCGACCGGCATATCCACGCGAGGATAATCAACGTTCAGAATCGATTTTTATTCATACCATTGACCCGGGTGGTAGCGTAAGCGACGGTGTAAATGTCATTAACAACACTGAAGAAATTCGCACCGTTCAGGTGTATGCGACAGATTCGATAGTATCCAGCGGAGGCGCATTTGCCTGTGCACAGTTGGTTGACGAGAAGGTTGATGTTGGTGCTTGGCTAAGCCTGGAGAAAGAAGAGGTTGTCCTCGAACCGGCTAGCAGCGAAATTGTTAATTTTGAGGTCACCGTACCCGAGAACACAAGCGTAGGCGAGCACGATGGCTGTATCGTTGTTCAAGAGAAAAAACCACTCTCTGAGAGTGAGCAGGGGATTGGTTTGAGCTTTCGTACGGCAATTCGAGTCGCGATTTTGGT
>JBPEXE010000127.1:0-3196 GCA_052031955.1 Saccharimonadales bacterium (SeqCode) | reverse complement strand
AATATTCGGCAATTTTATCAACTGTTTTTGAACGCGAATCTCGGCCACTAAAGTTGTATTTGATTTTTAAAATTTCGATTATCGCTTCCAGAGCTATGAAGGTATTCGTGTATATCTCTTCTGCAAAGGTATGGCTTGTCTCTAATAATACGTAGGCTTTATACAGACATGAGCCAGCTCTTACCATAAGGTTATTTCTATAATCAAAAGCTTCAATCAGTTCTTTGATACTTTCTTTATCAATACTTTCTTGGCTAAAAATATAGCCACCGTCGCACGCGAATTCACAATACTTGTAAACAAGTTGCATACACTCTTCATCAGACGGAAATTTATCAACGGTTATTAACTCGTAAAATGGCATGAATTGGCGAATAACGGGTACCAGCGAATTTCTTACCAACCGTGGCTCTAGAAACTGTGATTGTCTAAAAGCAGTTAAGAAAGGAATTTCTGACCTGCTGACCCACGACATCTCATTTTCTAGCCATTTGTCACTTTTTTTAACTTCTGTAACTATTCCAGCGCTATGGAATTTTGCTAAGTAATAGTAGTTTTTAATTCGGAATATGTCTTCTGTATGTGAATGCTTATTCGAGAGAGGGGTTATTTTGATTTGCATATAGTCTCATTCGATAAATACATTGTGGTCACTTTTGATGCAATGCTTGGCTGGGGATGAGGGATTCGAACCCCCGATCACGGGACCAGAACCCGTTGCCTTACCACTTGGCCAATCCCCATTACAGAGGAGAATTGTAGCGAATTAAACCGGAAATTTCAATCACCGGCAACAGGGATTGCATCAAGCACCGGCTCTATTGCTCGAGCGCCGAGCGTATGAAGTTCTTCTTCGGTAACCGCACCGGGCATTGGTTCCGCGTTGCCAAACCACTCTGTGGGCGGCAAAAACATCATTCTATCCCCAGTTAAGTACCAGCCGATTTCTGCATCTGTAGCGTCATATCCCATATCAATAACCCGCCGAACAATGTCAAATGTCAGCGGTCGCTCCTTAAAATACCTTGGAGAGAAGTGCTCACCATCTACATCCATGGCAAGCAAGCTAAGCTCAATGCTTCGCAGCATCTCGCGATACGGATTATGCCCTGTTTCTTGCCCTGGAATATGCATGTGTGTGTTTTATCTATATGCCCCCATGCTACGCCTCGAAAAGCGCAAGCACAATGTGATATTGCGCACAGTCTGTGTGTAGACTTTTTATGTATTTTATGCTATAATAATGTTTGAGCTCACTGAGGTGGGCTAGATTCCTTGCCATCCGTGATTGCGAACTCAGAGCCGATATTTTGTATCTATTGTGAGCTCGTAATCACACCTACACACCCCAGGAGGGAAAACGACATGAGCAGAAGGACCCCGTCACAGGACCTGCACCTCGTCGCCGGAATCATGCGGCAGTTCGAGGGAGCCGGGATGACTCGGCGCGAAATGGCCACACTGGCCAACGACTCGGCGCTGGCCGAGAAAATGCTGGATGCCATGCGCCAAGCCGATGCACCGGACTGGGACGCGCAGAACTTCAGTCCCATCGTGGGCCTGGCCTACGAATCGCTGGACGAGGAGGCTCGACACCTGCCCGGCCCGGACACCGCTCGTAGCATGCTCGCCGACGAGCTGCTCAAGTGGTTCCGCGACAACGTGAGCGTGCGCAACCAGTGGATCGTGTTCGACTACTACGTCGAGACGCTGTCCATGGCCGACATGGTCAAGAAGTACGAGATCAGTGGGGCGCGCATCAACCAGCTTCGGACGAGCACGTTCGAGCGTCTCGAGAGAGAGCTGTATCGCACCATGGTGCAGCACCTCCAGGACGGCACGATGTCCGAGCAGATGGCCAACGTCCGGATCGAAAACCTCGGTCTGAACGAACGTGCTCTCAACTGCCTGCTTCGCGCCTACCCCGAACCCATCCGTACCATCGGACAGGTGCTGGAGATGACCGAGGACGACCTCCTCATGATCACCAACTTCGGCGTGAAGGCGCTGAGGGAACTCAAGCAGAAGCTCGAGGACCTCGGCCTCTACCTGAAGCCCGGCTGACGGGGAACACCTTCTGGGGCGCAACACGGCAAGGAGTCCCCCAGCCCACTCGGGCTGGGGATCACTCCTGAACATTCAAAGATTTGAGTTTTCAGGGATGATACAACCATAACAATTTTGACAAACCAATCATAATTTGGTTTAGTTTGCTTTTTTGAGTACTATATCCCTGATCCGACCATCGAGTGAAGGGAGCTTGCGAAAGTGAGCAATTTCAAGGATCTTTACAACCGACTGGGGTTCATCGTACTGGTGTACACCCCCTTACTCATCTGCCTGATCATCGGCGGAGACGCCTGGAAGTACTTCGCCATCGCGGTGACGGTGCTGGTGTTCGGGGAGGTGTTCTACCGCTGTACGAGCGTTCCGGGGGACGGCTCAATGTGGGGGCCCGTGGTGCTGGCGTTCTTCCTGATGCTGGCCATGGCGGGTGGCATGGCGGCTTCGGTCGCACTGCGAAACGATGCGATGGGCTTCGTGCGTCTCGGCGTACCGATGGTGGCGGTCTTCGCGGCCGACTCCTTCGCCTACGGCGGCGGACGTGCCATGAAGGACGAGGAATCCGAAGGTCCTGGAGGCTCACGCTTCAAGGTCATTCGCATCCTGTCGCCAGGCAAGACCGACGCTGGCTTCGTCAGCGGCTACACAGGCGGCATCCTGGCCACCATCATCGCGGCATCGGCCTGCGCCATCTTCACGGACATTCCGTGGGCGGCCTGGCAAGTCGTGCTGATGGCATTCATCCTGCCGGCTGTCGCCATCGCCAGCGACCTCGTCGAGAGTGGCACAAAGCGTGCTCTGCGCATCAAGGACTTCAGCCGGCTACTGGGCGACCACGGCGGTTTCACCGACCGCTTCGACGCCTTCAGCCTCACGCTGCTGTTCTACTACATGACGCAGTCCGCTCTCTTCACCTGACCCATCCCCGGGTCGATGTTCGGAGAAGTCTCCGGTCCCGCTGCGCCAACACGCGCATGGACCGGAGCACCGATCACGCTTATCTATCGATTGTGTCCTGAGCTTTTTGTTGCTCGAGGTGCGCCAAACTTTTAATGCTGTATTCATGGCGTAAGTGTTCTTTGATGTAGTTGAAGTCAACACCTACTTTTTTATGAGGGTTAAACAAATTCTG
>JBPEXE010000126.1:0-11280 GCA_052031955.1 Saccharimonadales bacterium (SeqCode) | reverse complement strand
GCGTACAGAGGTAGCATGTGCCATAATAGGATTTAGCATAAGCAAATATAAACATGTTTAAAAAACTTAGCCTGATATCTGGAATAATCGTCCTTCTCGCCACAGTCTTCTTCACGTCGCCCATATTTGCGCAAAGTTCGCAGAATCCACAATCGGGTTCAGCTGGCTTAACAGGTACCGTGCCGACAGATCCACCAACACAGGGTGCAACAATTACCTTTCCAACCAATGGACAGGTTTTTACTGATTCGCAAATTGACGTCACCGGTGTCTGTCCGCAGGGGCTGCTCGTGAAACTGTTTAAGAATGAGGTCTTTGCAGGTTCTGTTATCTGTGATGACGGTTCGTTCACAATTACAATCGACCTGTTTAGTGGCGATAACGAGCTTGTAGCACGCGTGTTCGACGAGCTTGATCAGCCCGGTCCAGACTCTAATCGCCCACTGGTTACTTTTGACGACAGCGTACCCGACGGAGCACTTGATCGGGTGACGCTGACAACGAACTTTGCCAAGCGTGGTGCCAATCCGGGCGAGAAGTTGCTTTGGCCAATAACCGTTACGGGCGGAACCGGGCCATATGCTATTTCGGTGAGCTGGGGTGATGGCGAGGAAACCTTACTCAGTTTGGATTTAGCCGGTGAATTTGTTGTTGAGCATATCTACGACACGCCGGGCACCTATAGAATTATCGTGCGCGCGACCGATGCCAACGGTACAACTGCGTTCTTGCAGCTTGTTGGTGTGGCGAACGGCGCGGTACAGGACACCCCGGTCGGTGTCGGTGCGGGCGATGAAGATGGGCCGTCTATTTCGGCAGCGTCCGGCGGATCCGGTCTGCAATTTATCGTCTGGCCACTCTACATCATGCTCTTTTTGATTATCAGTACGTTCTGGCTGGGGCGACGCTATGAGATGAAGAAGCTTAAGAAGAAGCTGGCAACCCACCAGTCACTAACGTAAGAGGAGGGGACCCCCCAAGGCGTCGCTTCGCTCCTGAACCCCACCCAAACGGGAGGGCACAATAAGAAATGAATTCAGATTTTGCCATAGCTATTTGTGTGACAGAACAGGGGTGATGTGATAGTATCTTCTCTGTTATGACACAAACTGTTTATGTTGGCATGAGCGG
Organism: Saccharimonadales bacterium (SeqCode); assembly: GCA_052031955.1. GTDB lineage: Bacteria > Patescibacteriota > Saccharimonadia > Saccharimonadales > JBPEXE01 > JBPEXE01. The sequence goes on along the minus strand of JBPEXE010000126.1, from coordinate 10,149 downwards.
GGGCGTGGACAGCTCCGTCACGGCTGCTCTGATGAAAGAGCAGGGCTTCAACGTGATTGGCGTCTACATGAAGAACTGGACACAAGACCTGCCTGGTTTTGAGTGCCCATGGCGCGACGATTTGGCCGATGCCAAGCGAGTAGCGGTACAACTCGGCATTAAGCTCGAGGTATTCGATTTTCAAGAACAATATAAAGACAAGGTCGTTGATTACATGCTCGATGCTTACAGAACGGGCATCACCCCTAACCCGGACATCATGTGCAACCAAGAGATTAAGTTTAAGATTTTCCTTGATGCCTCGATCGAAGCCGGGGCTGACTTTATTGCGACCGGTCATTATGCTCGCACACAAGATGGCAAGCTCCTGCAGGCTAAAGATGACAACAAAGACCAAACCTACTTCCTCTATCGAGTCGAAGAAGATGCGCTGAAGAGGACAAAGTTCCCACTTGGTGACTACACAAAGCAGGAAGTTCGCGAGATGGCTGAAGAGCGCGGACTTGCGACCGCCAAGAAGAAAGAATCCATGGGGATCTGTTTTGTGGGCAAAGTAGGCGTTAAGGACTTCTTGTCGCAATACATTGACTCGCAGCCCGGCGATATTATCGATGTTGATGGAAATATCGTTGGCCAACACGAGGGGGCAATTTTCTACACCATCGGGCAGCGGCATGGGCTTAACGTCGGTGGTGGTTTGCCTTTCTATGTGGTTGCAAAGGATATGGCACAGAATACCGTGACGGTGACGAGCGATATTGATGATGATCGTCTGTGGGTGAGCCAGACCAATCTCACCAGTTTTCATGCTATAAATAATCCGCCGGTTGTCGGCAAAACCTATCAAGCACGGTCGCGTCATCGCGCGCCACTTGTTCCAATCAAGCTCACCTCTTACAATAGTGGCGAAGCGCAACTGGAATTTATTGACCCAACCCGCGCTATAACCCCAGGCCAATCCATCGTTTTGTACGAAGACGACCGTGTCCTTGGGGGTGGTATAATCAGTAGTAATAAATAGTTGAGGTAATCCCGTGAAGGCACAAGATGTCAGAAAGAAGTATTTTGAAACGCTAAAGAAAGATGACCACGTCATCATTCCTCGCGCGTCACTTGTGCCACGCGAAGATCCGACGGTTCTTTTCACGGGTTCTGGCATGCAGCCGTTGCTGCCATTCCTGCTCGGCGATGAGCACCCTGATGGCACACGACTCGGTGATAGCCAAACCTGCTTGCGCGCTCAAGACATTGATGATGTTGGCGATAACCGTCATACAACCTTTTTTGAAATGCTCGGCAACTGGAGCTTAGGGGACTACTTTAAGGAAGAACAAATTCCTCGCTTCTTTAACTTCTTGGTTGATGAAGTTGGCTTAGACCCAAACAAGATTTACGCAACGTGTTTTATTGGCGACAAAGAAAATAATCTGCCAAAAGATGAAGACGCTGCACGTATCTGGCGACAGGCCTTTAAAGAGCGTGGCATTGATGCGGACATTAAGGATATGGGAAGTGCCGATGACGGTGCTCGTAAAGGCATGGGTGACGCTCGGATCTTTTATTATGACGCCGGTGAAAACTGGTGGTCTCGTGCCGGTGAGCCGGCTGAAATGCCGGCTGGCGAGCCGGGTGGACCTGATAGCGAAGTGTTTTATGTCTTTGATCATGTTGAGCACGACACTGCATTTGGTGAGAACTGCCATCCTGCCTGCGACTGTGGTCGCTTCATGGAAGTCGGTAATTCGGTATTTATGGAATATCTGCGCAATGAAGACGGCACATTCTCAAAGTTGCCCAAGCAGAACGTAGACTTTGGCGGTGGTTTGGAGCGCATCACAGCCGCCTCACTCGATACTGACGATATTTTCAAGATTAGTATCATGTGGCCAATTATTGAGAAGCTTCAGGAAATCTCAAACCTCAAGTATGAAGAGAATGTTGAGGCAATGCGCATCATCGCAGACCACCTGCGGGCCGCCATGTTCCTGGCAGTAGATGGCGTGCGCCCAAGCAACAAAGAGCAGGGTTACGTTATGCGACGCTTGATTCGTCGGGCAATTCTGAAAGCCTTTAACCTGGGTGTAGAAAAACATTTCCTCGAAGAAGTTGCGCCTGTCATCACGTCGCTCTACAAAGATGATTATCCAGAGGTAGCTGATGCTGAAGAAGAAGTTGTTGGTGTGCTGGTGAAGGAAGAAAAGGCCTTCAAGCAAACCTTGCGCAAGGGTTTACGTGAGTTTGAAAAACGTGCCGACGATGGAATTACCGGCGATGAAGTGTTTATGCTCTACGACACGTATGGGTTTCCAACCGAATTGAGTGTTGAAGAGGCCGAAAAGCAAGGCGTTAAGATCGAGAAGGATTGGGAAAAGCAATTTGAAGCGCGCATGGACGAACAGCGCAAACGCTCACAAACCGCCGCCAAAGGTACCTTTAAGGGCGGCCTGGGTGGTAAAAGCCTACAGCACAAGAAGTATCACACCGCGACTCATCTGACGTATCAGGCGCTGCGTGATGTGCTGGGCGACCATGTTATCCAACGTGGCTCAAACATTACCGAAGAGCGACTTCGCTTTGACTTCTCTCACCCCGAGAAAATGACCCCTGAACAGATCAAGCAAGTTGAAGACATTGTTAACCGCGAAATTCAAAAAGACCTCAAAGTTAGCTTTGCCGAGTACCCAACCGAAGAGGCGACAGGTCCACTTGGCGCACTCGGCCAGTTTGGTGATAGATATGGCGATACGGTAAAAGTCTACAAAATGATTGCTGATGACGCCGACAAACCATTTAGCTTCGAAATCTGCGGTGGCCCTCATGTTGATCACACCCTGCAACTCGCCGAAGACGGCAAAACCTATAAGATAATCAAAGAAGAATCTTCCAGCGCCGGCGTGCGCCGCGTTAAAGCCGTTCTACGGTAGTCACAGATATTGATTAATCATGTCTAAAATGGTATAATATTCTTTGCTGTTGTCCATCTACAACAAGGAGGGTCTGATGACCGCAACCGACAGCACCACCAATCATGGCCGACCCCGCGAGGAGTTGACCATGGGACTCCGGGACTACATCCAGTTCATGGACTGGATCCTCGGCGCCCGGCCGACATCCGGCGTGCACGCCGAGTCGTCGCACTTCTGCGTCGATGGCGCGCTGGCCGACATGCTCAAGATGGTCTTCTGGAACTACGACGACCTGCACGAGCTCGGCTGGACGGAACGGCCCTTCCAAGGGACGATCCGTGTCCTGGTCGAGAACCGGCTGGTGCTCAGCGTGCACTTCAGCGCCCCTTCCGAGGGGCCGTTCGACGATGTCGCCGGCAACAAGTCGGCTGTGATCGAGCGGACCGGTGAGGCCAGCTCGCGTCTGGCCATCCAGGTCAGCTACGCGATGCGCGCCGACGACTTCATGTTCGAGGGCGGTGTGTCCGACGAGGACCTGACGGTCAGCATCAGTGGCTTCGAAGCCCCGGTCGACGCATACTTGTCGAACGTGGGGCTGCGCTTCCTGCTGATGCACCGCAACTTCGTGCTCGGCGTCACGCAGCCGGCCCTCAGCGTCAAGCGGTTCGGGGACACCATCCTCGCCGACGACGTGGTCGGTCAGCTGCTGCACAGCAAGTTGCCCCGCCGGGCCAAGGAGTGCTTCCCCAACGTGTTGCACGAACCCAGCGGTGCTTCCCGCAACGCCATCGCGGCGTGGTACGCCTCGCAGGGCTGAACATGATGGATGACGGCTTCCGCCGGTGACGAACGACGCAGTCGCGTCACCGGCACACCCGGCCCCCTTCGAGGGGCCGGGCTCATCCAAGTTTTGCAAGCACTCAACGCAGGGTGTTTTTTTATTTCTCAAACCTCTGTTAATCAAGATACCCACAACCAATGCACAACAAGCATAAGTGCAACTAGAGTTTTCATCTAAAAACGGGTACAATAACCCCTGATGGTAATGAAAAAAATCAAGAACATTATCCCAAGCGCGGGCAAGGGGAAAGCAAAACACATTGTGGCACTCGATATTGGTACCGAGTTTGTTAAAGCACTCATCGGTCGACTGGAGGGTGACGAAATTGAAATTATCGGTGTTGGCCGCGCTCGCCAACAGCTTGCTGACATGCAGTCAGGTGCAATCGCCGATATCTCCGGCGTTGTTGATAATTGCGAGAAAGCACTCAACAAAGCTGAACTTATGGCTGGGGTTGACGCGACAGAAGTGGTTATTGGTATTGCCGGCGAGCTTGTTAAGGGAACAACCACGACAATTCGCTTCAAACGGGCAAACCCAAAGAATGAAATTACGCTCGACGAAATGGACTTGATTGTTAAGCGCGTCCAAGAGCGGGCAGCTCGTAATGCCAAAGAAAGTCTCTCGCTTGAGCTGGGAAATGACGACGTTGAAGTTCGTCTGGTCAACAGCGCCTTGGTGGCAATTGAAATTGATGGGTATAAAGTGAGCAATCCAATCGGTTTTCAGGGTCGAGATGTGGCGATTCAGCTTTATACAGCCTTTGCGCCGATGATTCATATTGGTGCACTCGAGCGCGCTGCTCAGATGTTATCTCTCGATTTACTCGCTGTAGCGGCCGAGCCGTTTGCGGTTGCACGGTCCGTGATTGGCGCTGATGCCAGCTCGAACCTGAGTGCAATTATGATAGATGTGGGTGGTGGTACGACTGATATTGCTGTCGTTAATGAAGGCGGGGTCGAAGGTACCGAGATGTTCGGCATTGGTGGTCGCGCTTACACCAGGGGATTGGCCAATGAGCTGGGCATTGATTTTGATAAAGCCGAAGCCGTGAAGTTGGCGCTCAACAGTAGTAAACTAACCGAGCAAAAACGTAAAGCAGCCAAACAAGGGCTTAAGAAGACACTCTCTGTTTGGATGAGTGGCATCGAGCTTGGCTTGGGTGAGTTTACCGATATGGACCACCTGCCAAACAATATTCTGTTGTGCGGTGGTGGCGCCAGCCTGGATCCGTTAGTGGATGAGCTGACTGAGACCAGCTGGTACAAGCAGCTGCCATTCACCAAGCGTCCAAAAGTGACTCACATTCAGCCGTCGCAGGTACCGGGCATAGTTGACAAAACATCAGAGATAAAAGACCATACGTACATAACCGCAATGGGTCTATTGCGGGTAGGTTTAGATACTCTCAGCGGAGCCGATGACAATCCTGACTCGTTCCGTGACCGACTGAATAAGATATTGCAGATATAGGGGCCTATGAGCAGCAACAAAGAAGTTATCTACATTGATTCCGAAGACGACATAACAACCGTCATCGACAAAGCATCCTCGTCAAAGGCGGGGATTATTGCCCTTGTGCTGCCAAAACGCTACGCCACTCTCAAGAGTAGTGTCAACATGAAGCTCCTCAAGAAAACGATTGGCAAGCAACGTAAGAAACTGGTTCTTATTACAGATGATGAATCACTCCTGCCACTGGCTGGCAGTGTTGGTATGTTCGTCGCCTCCTCGCTTAAAAGTCGACCAGAGGTGCCGAAGGTCGCGAAGCCAAAGACCTCTAAAGCGATTGTGGAAGAAGAAGCGAAGCTTGATCCAAACGCATCGGTTGGCGAGTTGAGCGGTGATTCTGATGCTACAGCTAACGCTAAAGAAATGAAGCAGAGCACGGCTTCATCTGAAAAATCATCCAAGATTAAGCAGATTAAAGAATCATCAAAAATCAAAGTGCCAAACTTTGACAAGTTCAGGCTACGCGTCGTGCTGATAGTTTTGGGCGTGATTGCCCTGATTGTCGGTTGGTATGTCGCTTTTTACGTGGTGCCAAAGGCCGATGTCGTGATTTTAGCCAAAACAACCCGCGTCGATACAGATACGCAGTTTACGATTGATCCCGATGCAGACGAAAACGACCTGGAAAACAACATTGTTACCGGTGTCGAGCAAGAAGTAACCAAAACCGTGACAGAGCGCTTTGAAGCGACCGGCGAGAAGGACATTGGACAGAAAGCGACAGGTGTCATGACCGTCCAAAACTGTGACTCCTCTGCAAGCGTGACAATTCCGGCTGGCGCAGTATTTATAGACGGTGTAACCGGATTCCAATTTGTGAGTGATGACGCGGTTAACGTGCCAGGTGGCAATTTTAGTGGCGGTGGCTGTAGCTCACCCGGGGAAGCCAATGTCGATGTCACGGCTGCCCAGAGCGGTGATAGTCGAAACCTCAGCCCACGTGGCTACAACATCCAAGGCCAAAGTGGTTTTATTACCGGATTTGGCGGCACTATGAGTGGCGGAACATCTGAAGTTGTCAAAGTTGTGTCACAGGATGACATCAACAAAGCGACAAAGATTTTAATGGATACTACCGATGATACGGTGCGCGCCGAGCTTGCTCAGCAATTTGAAGAAGGTACGGTCGTAATTGATGCAACATTTAACATCAAAAAGTCGGATCCAAAAGCCAGCAAAAAAGCAGGCGACGAAGCCAGCGAGGCAACCGTCTCAGCACAATTCACTTACTCGATAATCGGTGTTCCACAAAGCGACATGGATCAGATTTTGCGCAACGCCCAAAAAGAACTTGTCGACACCACAACGCAGAGCATTCTCGATTCCGGCGCATCAAACGTTACTACGAAGTTGGCCGAAAAGAAGGATGGTAACTATATCATCGATGCCAGCACAGCCGGTTATGTTGGGCCTGAAATTAACCCCGAGCAATTGGCTCAAGAGATTGCCGGCATGGGCTATAGCGAAGCAATCGAGTTCATTAAGTCACGACCAGGTGTAGGCAATGTTGAGCTGAACCTGTCACCATTCTGGGTGTTCAGTGTGCCAAATGCCGAAAAGACGACTATCACAATAGAAATTTCAGACGAGACACTTCAATAGGGCTATGGAATTTAACGAAGCCCTCGGAGTAGATGTCGGCACCAAACGTATCGGAATAGCACGAGTCAGTGCGATTGCGCGCTTGCCGGAGCCGGTTACAACAGTAAGTGGTGGAGAATTAGCGCCGGACGAAATTAAGACCATCGCCGATGAGCTTGGTAGCGATGTTGTCGTGGTTGGTTTACCCCGCAATTTATCCGGTGAAGACACCGAGCAGACGGTGTATTCAAGGGAGTTTGCTGATAAACTAAGAGGACTTGGTCTGAGCGTTGTATTGCAAGATGAAGCGCTCACATCCAAGCAAGCTGACGAACTGATTGCCAAAGGTGTCTACCGAAAGAACATGCACCATGGTGATGTGACAACAGATGAAGTTGCAGCTTGTCTAATATTGTTCGATTTTATAGGGGAAGCCAGATAGTATGTTCCGACATAACGAAACACTCCAGAAACGCAGTTGGCTGAAGATAGTCCTGTTTGTGATCCCTGTCGTTCTGATATTTTTGGGCGCCAGCTATTATGCCGTAAACCGATGGTATGAAAATAACCTGCAACCCGTAGCCGAGACGCAAACCGCTGACATTGTGGTAGTGATCGAGCAAGGTTCGAGTGTACGCGATATCGGCGACCAGCTCAAAGACCTTGGGCTGATTCGGAACTCAACCGTATTTTCGTGGTACGTTGGACGGCAAGAGAAGCGAGCCGAGCTGCAAGCAGGCACCTATCGCTTTAACTCCGGACAAAGCGTCGAGGAGATTGTTGAAACACTCGTAAACGGAGATGTTGCAACCAATCTGTTCACCATCCTCCCCGGTAAACGGCTCGACCAACTTGAGGCTGATATGCTGGAGTTTGGCTACGAGCAGTCAGAAATTACGCCGGCAATTAACAATCGCTACGATCATCCATTGTTTGACAGCCTGCCCTCAAATGCAACCCTTGAAGGATACGTCTACCCGGACACCTATCAGGTGACAGTTGACAATTCGGTTGAAGAAGTGCTGAACCGAAGTTTTGATGAGTTTTACGAGGCGCTGACGCCAGAAATTTTGAATGGCATTAAGAAGCAAGGCTTGAGTCTCCATGAGGCGGTCATCCTGGCATCAATCGTGTATAAGGAATCGTCAGTGCCTGAAACGCAACGTACGGTAGCGCAAGTGTTCTTAAAGAGACTTGAAGTCGATATGCCACTCGGCAGTGACCCTACATTCATTTACGCTGCGGCCATTACCGGCGAAGAAGCAACCCCGGATATTGATAATCCATATAACACGCGCATTTATGGCGGTCTGCCACCCGGTCCAATCAGCAACTTCAATATCAGTGCACTCGAGGCAGTTGCCAACCCAACAGATACCGACTATCTTTATTTTGTTGCCGGTGACGATGGTAAGACCTACTTCTCAAAGACACTAGCCGAGCATGAAGCCAATGCGGCCAAATATTGTTTTGAAGCCTGCAAATTGCCATCTGAGATGGAATAATTGCAAAAAGATTAGAAATATTTCAAAATAGTTAAAATAACAGGGGTAATCGCCACGGCGTGGGTTATTGACTCCAATTCTTGCCTCTGATAAACTTATCTAGTTGTTAATTCTCGGTGGGCGTACTATTTTTTTGGTGCGGGAGAGTTAAGAACCTTACACGATCGGTCGATAAAGGATACATAAGGTCTAGGTCGAAATATCCCTGTCTCTGCAAAATATCAAGTAACGTACGCACGTGACATAAAATACGCAGAGAGTCAGTCCCAGTAGTGTTAGTAGCGATTCTCCCCGGAGAGTCGCCGGAGTACTTCATTAGTACCAAGTCAAAAGCACGCAAGACCAAGAAGGTGGTAAACACCAAGTCTGCGTTCGAAGCACTGAAATCGAATCAAGAAGCTGCTCGGAAGCAATTCAAAAAGTCTTCCCAGAAGGTTTCGAAGAAAGTAAAGAAGCATCACCATTATGCCGCTCAAGCCGTAATCCTGGCAGTGATCGGTGTTTTTATTATGGCTTCAAACGTTGGGCCGACCCAAAGCGCATCCCGATATGGTAGCGGTTTTGGTGGCCTGGTTTCTAATACCACAATAGACGAGGTTGCCTCAGCCCAGGTTGCCAAGCAAATTGCACAAAGCTCGAATCTTTTAATTGCCGATAACGTTTCTAACCTCGCTGACAGTCTTGAGGCTCGTGTTGAGTTTGCTGCCAGCAATGATGCCTACTTGGCAAAGCCACAGATTGTTTCAACTGATTCTGCAACTCGAGAGGACATCGTTACTTATACCGCCAAGAAGGATGACACGGTCAGTAAGCTAGCTCGAAAGTTTGGTGTAACATCCGACTCAATCCGCTGGGCAAACAATATTACCGGTGATCTTTTGGCCGAAGGTAAGAAACTGAAAATCCCACCAGTCAGCGGTCTGATATATAAAGTGAAAGAAGGCGATACGCCGACATCGCTTGCAAAGAAATATAATGCTAACGCCGATCAAATCGTGTCATTCAATGACGCCGAGCTTGAAGGCTTAACTGTTGGTGCAACCATTGTGATTCCAAATGGTGAACGGCCTGCTCCGGCACAGCAGCCGAACTTTGCGAGTGGCGGCAACAACTACTCTGCAGGTTCGTTTACTCCTGTGTATGGTGGCAATGGCTATTCCTATGGCTACTGTACCTGGTATGTCGCTAACCGCCGTGCGGCAATTGGACGTCCGATTCCTCGTAACCTAGGTAACGCAGTCACCTGGGCGTCAATTGCTGCCGCGAGTGGTCTTACGGTAGCGCAGAAGCCGGTTGCCGGTGCGGTTCTCTGGCACAAGAACTCGGCGTACATCGCCGGTGGCTACGGTCACGTTGGTTTTGTTGAGTCGGTGAGTGCCGATGGTAAGTCAATTCGTGTGTCTGACATGAACTATACGGCTGGCTGGAATGCTGTGTCGTACCGAACTATCAAGGGTTCAGAGATAAACCAATATCTCTACATCTATTAAATCTGTATACTACAAGCAATGATATTTGTTGATATTGCAACAGTTGCGGTCAAAGCCGGAGACGGCGGTAATGGAGCGACGAGTTTTCGTCGCGAGCCGTATGTTGATCGTGGCGGTCCTGATGGGGGTGATGGTGGACGTGGTGGCAACGTGGTTTTTTATGCAGACCCAAACCTTAATACGCTCTCGAGTTTCCGTCACAAGCAACAACTCCACGCAGAGGATGGCACGAACGGAAGTCGTGCAAAACGGCACGGCAAGAATGGCGAAGACTTGATTGTGAAGGTTCCGGTTGGAACCGTTGTGATGCGGAA
>JBPEXE010000125.1:0-1620 GCA_052031955.1 Saccharimonadales bacterium (SeqCode) | reverse complement strand
TTTCTTGCGCGTTTTCCATCACCACCATGAACACGAAGGGCATGAGAAGCATGACCCCACCAAGTTATTGATCATCATTGGCGACACGTTACATAACTTTATTGATGGTGTCGCGATCGCTGCCGGCTTTTTAGTGGATACACCAACCGGTATTGTTGTTACCGTAGCGGTTGCCGCACATGAAATCCCCCAAGAGATTGGTGATTTTGGACTACTCCTTAAAAAGGGCATGTCACCGAAACGTGTAATTATGGTGAATTTTCTCAGCGCTATTGCAACGCTTGTCGGTGCAGCAATCTTTTATCAACTGGGGAGCGACAATGGTATTCGTCTTGATATGTTGCTGGGACTTGTAGCAGGTTTCTTTATCTACATTGCTGTCAGCGACATTATCCCATCAATTCATAAGGCCGAGGATAGACGAGTTGCCGGGCCGCAGACGCTACTCCTCGTACTTGGCGTTGTTGCAGTCGGTTTGGTCACTACAAGTTTTCACAACCTTATCGACAGCGCCCACGATCATGAGCATGAAGCTTCGTCATTGCATGATGAAGCTGATGAGCACGAGGACCATGGCGATACCCATGAAGAATCCCATCAAGAAGAGTAGCCCATCCATAACAAAAAACCCTGTCCAAGCCCGCACGCATTAAAGCTTAAACAGAGTTTTATTGTTGTAGATAGCAATCACTTATTTCGCACCACAAGGGCAAAAGCGAAAGCCACCAGCACCTCCTTTGTGAAGCTCTCCACCACAGGTAGACACATTCTTTCGTGAGTGAATGTATACGCAAACCATTCTCATCCTCACTGCGAGATGCGCCTCTCCGGGCAAGCTTCGGTGCCACCCCGCACAAAAATTCTCAATGTTTTTGTGCAGCCGACAGCATAGCGTCTTACTAAACTATACTGTCGGCCCAGATGGGGTAGGCCTTGTTAAACCAACTACGCAAAGATGCGCACAGTCTTACCGTCTCGGTAGGCCGCCAGGATTGTGTCCTGAATGCTTTCCGGCAGACGTAAGTTAATTTGCTTCTGGCCTCGTTCCTGCGATAGGGTGCAGGTTCGATATTGTCGGCGCACTCGTTTCAATGAAGAAGCACTACCTTCACTAATTACTAAATCTACATATTTTGAGCTGTTGCTCGCAGGCATAGTACCCTCCTCGTTGTTACGTTTGTTGTTGGTAGCTCTATAATACGCCCGGCATGCCGTGACTGTCAACAAATTTTCTTGAACATTCTTGAACATGTTGACACATCTGAAATAACGGATTACAATGATGGTGGATAACTTGGAAAAACCTATGCATAAACTACAGAAAAAATTGCTCGACCTGGCGTCTAAAGAAGACATCAGTGCCTACGGGCTACGTAAACTTGGCGAGAAGATTGGTGTTGATCATCCGCAAAAGGTGAAGTGGCACTTATCAAAACTTATTAATGACGGCTACTTATATAAAGATGGAGAAGGTCGAATTCGACCCGCAAGCCAGGAAGGTACGGCTCGTTTGGCTCGTGTGCCGATTCTCGGACTTGCAAACTGTGGCGAGCCACTGTCGTTCGCCGATAATACAACGCATGATTACTTAACCGTTTCACCCCAGCTCCTCGGTAGCCG